>JALOQY010000088.1 GCA_025459285.1 Planctomycetota bacterium
CGCGGGAGCGGCGTCCGGGGGAGGCCGCGATCGGCCCACGCTCGTCGTCTTCGACCGGCTCCGCAAGGTCGAGTCCTCCTCGCTCCTTGCGCTGCTCGCACCTCGTCCCGGCGCGGCTCGCGGGGGATGATTGCTCACGCTCTCAGTCGAGACCCCAGTCGATCTGCTTCTCGACGAGACGGCGCTCGTCACGTCCGACCGGAGGGGAGCCTCCCTGCTCCTGCCGTTCCCCCCGGCCCGGGACGAACGGCGGGAGGTCTCGTTCTCCTGATTCTCCGTGAACCGCCCGCGCTTCCGTGACCCGGAGGCCGAAAGTGAGTACCTCGGGTCCGCCGTCACCCGCCTCGCCGACGGCTCGTTCGAGGTTTCGACGGCTCTCGCGGGCTCGCGGTGGGCAGATCGCCGGCGAGGTGCGGGGCCCCGGAGGCGAGCCGCTGCCGGCGGTCGTCCACGTGGATGGCCATCGGTTCGACCCCGAGAAGGGGCGCTTCGAAGCAAGCGGCGCCGGTCCGCACGTCGTCATCCTGGGAGCCGCGGGTCGGCTCGGCGATGCATGGCGGATCCTCCTCGCCGACGGCGAGTGCCGCTCGCTCACCTTCGGCCTGCCGCCGTGCTGAGACTCGCCAGGGCGCCATGGCCCCGCGGCGGGCTCATGCCGCTTTGAATCGGTCTCCGCGATCATGGGGACTCTTATCCGCCCGCTGCGCTGGTTCGCGTCGGCCCCGACCCCGAAAGTCCGGATGGGAGTGACGGTCCTTTGCGGGGCCGGTTGCCCGAAGAAGCCGCCATGGCTGTCCTCGCGCGGACCTCCGCGGCGGGACTGGCCCGGTACCTGTCGGACCCGCGCTCCGCCCTGGTGCCGTCCGACCTCCCCGGCCTGCCCGACCTCGGGAGTCTGCGGCCGGACCGGTCGCCGCTGCGCCTCTGGTTCGAGGCGCGCGGCGTCACGCGAAGCGGTGTCATGCTCCACGTGTTCGCGAGGGGCCTCCTCCGTCGCGTCACGGGCGTGCCGCCCGACTGGGAGCGCCTCGCGAAGGAAGCCGCCCAGGAGGAGCTTCGCGAGTTCGGGCCACCGGTGGATGTACCGCACGTGTGGGGATGGGCCCCGCCGGACAAGGACGGGCTCCTCGGCGGCCTGTTCCGCACCGTCATCCTGACCGTGGCGAAGGAGGGGCAGGTCTGGCTCGACGGCCGGGCAGTGCCGCTCGACGATCTCCCCGATCGGCTCTTCCCGCACGCGGAGATGGTCCGGGACGACGGCCATCCACGGAATCCGAGCTGGCTCGTGCCGGTTCTGCGGGTGGATCGGGAGACGCCGTGGGATCGGGCCCGGGCCGTGTTCGCGGCCCTGGATCACCACGCGCTGCGTTTCGCGCGCGTCGGCTTCGTCTTCTCGCATGACGACACGGACGATCTCGGTGGGGAGAGCTTCGTCCTGCCCTCGGGCGCGCCGGCCGCGCCGGGCCCGGGCGTCCTCTCGCTGGCGCTCCGGAATTCCGACGTGTGGTTCGGGCGCGTCGAGACGGCCGGCCTCACCGCGTACCTGCTGCGCCGGCGCGAGACTCCTCCCGGGGTTGTGCTCTCCGTCGATCCTTCCTTCAGCTTCGGAGACGTCTGTCCGGTGCTCACCGCGATCTGCGATGCCGGCATCTCCGGAGTGACCTTCGCCGACTTCCCCGCCGACCTCCGGGCGCCACCGGATCCGGACGCCCGCGTGTGGCTCGATGGTCGGCCGCTCTTCGATCCGCGGGACCCGGCGGAGGCGGCGCGCCTCGCGCTCTCGCTCAGCCCGCCTGCCGAGTTGATCCGGACAATCGAGACGCTCGGAGCGACGCTCATGCCGTGGGACATCCCCGGGGTCCCCTCCAACCGGATCCGTCCCGGGCGTCCGGGCGCCTTCGCGCTCTGGGGGTGGTTCGCCGCCCGGGGCGTGGATGATCCCCACGAGGCCTTCCGCGCCCTGTGCGAGGGGATCGAGGTCATGGCGCGCGGGGTTGAGCCCGACTTCGAGCGCCTCGTCGCCGAGGGCTTGCGCCGGCAGGGGCCGCCGGTCGACCTGCCATGCGTGACCGTGACGGGAAGGCTCTGGTACGACGACACCGGGAGGAAGCTGAAGGGACGGCTCGATGTCCGGGGACGCCTCTTCATCCAGGGCGAACTCGTGGCACCGGCCGAGCTTCACCTGAAGGTCGGGCAATCCGGAGGGGGAGTCCTCGATCTCTACGCCGACCGCCGGCTCCCGTTCCGCGGGTTTGCGCCGGTCCTCATCGGGTACCGCTCGCTCGGAGAGGAGTGGGAGCGCGTTGCCCTGCACTACTACGACGACGACTCGATCTTCGACAGGTGCGTGCTGTTCAACGTCCTGCCGGTCGAGATCGACCGGATCCTGGGCTGGCGGGGGCCCTCGCTCCGCCTGCACCTCGCGGAGGGTCCGGATCCAGCCGCCGGCGTGGCGGAGATCGCGGCGGCTCTCGCCCTACGGGGGGAAGACCTCGGCGAGGTGCTCTTCGTGGTGGACGATGGCGTGCCGCTGCAGCGCGTGGTGGAGGCGACGGCGGCCTGCATCCGGGCCGGCATCCGGAGGTTCAAGATGCACGTCCCGGGGGACTTCGAGCCGTGGGTCGCGGACCCGCCGGCCTCGGTCTGTCTCGACGGCGTCCCGGTCCGCGCCGCCCGGAAGTGAGACGGGGGCCGGAGCGCGAGCACCGATGACGGTGAACAGGGAGTACCACGACAGGGCCAGCCGCGACTTCAGGTCGCTGCTTGGCAAGGTGAAGCCATCGATCGAGCGGAGCGTGGCGATCCTGTGCTCCGAGCTTAAGACGGGGCCGGCACTTCTGCCCTTCGACGGCGAGCTACCCGCAGTGTGGGACCACGAGCTCGGCAAGCAGACGAAGGCGGGCCCATGTCGGGTGAGCTTCCGGATCGAATATCCCGAGCAGGGGACCCTGGAGCTCTCGTTTGCCAGGGCGCCGACCCGGACGCAGTTCCAGACGATACAGGGGCGAGTCAAGGGCCTCTTCTCGGATGTGAACATGGGCCCCAGCCAGAAGGGGGAATACCACCGCATCACGCTCAGCATGCGCGCCGATTTCTCGCTGGATCCCACGACGGGGAGGATGGTGACGCCGGAGCTGGACCGGATGAAGCCGCTCATCGAGAAGAGCGTGGCCGCGCTGCTCGCCGAGTTCGGCGCGGAGTTGTCTCGGGCCCCGTTCTCCGACGCGGACCCGCTCCTCCTTGCTCCCCGGGTCGGCGAAGAGCGGATGGATGGCGGACCCTTCAGGATGGGTATCAAGGTCTACTGTCGCGGCGATGTCCTCATGCTCTACCTGTCGTTCGGCCAGGCTCCTGCCCAGGCCCGGTTCGACGCCATCACTGCGCGCGCCAACCAGTACTTCTCGGTGGAGGATGTGGTCGACGACAGCCGCTGGTCGGTCCGCGGTCGTCCCGTGCTCCGGATCTTCCACCGGAAACCGGAGATCTGGGTCTTCCGCTTCGACGGCGCTGTCGAGGCGGTAGACCGGTGGAAGGGCCGATGGGCGCGGGCGGGTGGGCTCTACACGGTCCACCTCGACGAGAAGAACGTCTTCGTCGTCGAGTTCGCCGCCGACGGGCGCACCTTCTCGGCCCGCAGGGGGAGCCGGATCGAGTACACCGGCACCCGCGTGAGGTAGCAGCCCGTCGGCGCAAGCCCTCATGCGCGCGGAGGCCCCTCGGCGACGGGCTGCTGGCATCCAACCGCTTGAAACGGCTTTGATCCCACATCGCGGACCCGAGTCGCTCCTCGATTGCCGGCAGCGCGGAGAAGTCGGCGAAGCCCATGTGGATGAGGCGCGTCTCGCCCGCCGGCCGGCGCGGCACCACGCGCGCGTGGAGGTGGGCGGCGCGCGCATCGAGGAGCAGCGTGACGCGCGAGAGGTAGATCCTGCCGAGCTACTTCGCGGAGTAGAGGCCGGTCAGCTTCCCCGTGGCGAGGACGCGGTCCTTGACCGCCGCGTCGAACTCCGCGCGCGTCGGCTCCTTCTCGAACTTCGGCTGGTAGTCGAGGGCGTAGAGCGTGAACACGTAGCGGTGGGTTCCGGACGGCGGGCAGGGGCCGCCCCAGCCGATCGTCCCGAACGAGTTCACGCCATGCATGCCCCCGTTCATGAGCATTCTCGTCTTCGGTGCGCCCTCGAGGATCATCGGCGTGACCGGCAGCATGTCCACCACGATCCAGTGCGTGAACGAGCCGCCGGGCGCGTCGGGGTCATCGCAAAGGAGCGCGAGGGACTTCGCTCCGGCCGGGACCCCCTCCCAGTGCAACTCGGGCGCCCGGTCCTCGCCGTCGGGGGTGTGAACGGCGGGGATCGGTTCTCCGTCGCCGAAGGACGTGCTCGAGAGCCGGATGGTTCCGGAGTCCGTCGGTCCGGCTTCGTTCCCGGAACCACAGGCGAAGAGCAGGGCGGTGAGGCAGGCCGGCAGGATCGTCTTCATGCCGCGCATTCTAGCAGCCCGTCGCCGAGCGGCTTCCATGCGCATGGGGGCATGCGGCGACGGGCTGTTAGCCCAGGCGAAATCCGCGAACGGCGCGGGGATTTCGAAGGTCGGTGGCGCACGCCCCAGGGCCGAGAGGGTGGCGGCGCGTTCCGGATCGCGGCGCTCCACGATGGGGAGAGGGAGACCCTGGGCGCCCGTCGGGGGCACTCCGGTGCCTCCTTCGGAATTGTGGACGGCGGGGCGCAGCGGGAGGAGGATGGCCTGCCGCCGTAGGAGGGCCGCCCATGAAACCCGTCTGCGCCGCCTGCGCATGCGCCCTGGTCCTGCTGCTCGCCTCCACGCCCGCGGCCTCGCAGGATCACGTCTGGATCGTCCAGCACGTCCGCGACCGACCCCTCGCCGAGGTCGCGAACCAGATCGCCCTCACCGGCGGAGTGCAGGTGAAGGTGGAGAAGGAACTGGGCGGAAAGAAGATCACGCTCCTGATCGACGCGGAGCTCGACGACGCGCTCCAACAGGTCGCGAAGGCCGCCGGCGCCCACCTGATCAAGACCGGGCCGAAGACCTACGAGATCCGGTCCACGCCGCCTCCGGCCGATGGCGCGAAGTCGACACCGGAGGCGGCGGCGGAGCCCGCCATCCCGGAGTGGGCCAGGCCGATGGCGGAGAAGCTCTCCACGGCGAAGGTCGAATACCTGTGGCAGGGCGAGCCACTGCCGAAGATCCTGGAGTGGCTCTCGCGCCAGACGGGACTGTCCATCCGTCTGGATCCCCGAGTCCTGAAGGAGCGGTCCAGGGACGCACTCGAGATCCACATCTGCTCGATGGATGAGAACATGAAACCGCTGCCCATAGAGGGCACGGCCGAGTCCGCTCTGAGCAGCGCCTGCGGCTACCCCGGCGCGGACCTGCAGTGGGTGTGGCGGTTCCACGGGATCTGGGTCTCGACCCGCGAGCACGTGCAGGCTCTCTCTCCCGAAGTGGTGCCGCCGGTGGGTGCCGCCGCGGTGGATGCGGCCGGCGAACTCCGGAAGAAGGTCGATGCGACCCGGATCACCCTGACGCTCAAGGGTGCGAAGCTGGACAAGGCGATCGAGGCGATTGCGAAGAAGGGCGGGGTGAAGATCGTCCTCGACCGGGCACTCGCGAAGGAGTTCGCGAATGACCCGGTGGACCTCGACGCAACGGAGATGCCCCTCGCCGACGCCCTGGGTCTCGTCCTGCTGCCTCGAGGGCTCGTGCTGGAGTTCAAGGAGAAGAGCCTGGTGATCCGCCGGTCGAAGGGCTGACGGCGTTGCGTCGCCGCAGGCGGCGAGGAGTGGGAGAATCTGCCTCCCCCGCTTGATTGACAGCGCGGGCGTGCCCGCGCCGTGCCGTCCGGGTGGATGCCGGTCCGCTTCTCTCGGGCGGTGCCAGGGCACATCACGCGATCGGCCAGGGGATGCCGTACTTCTCGCCCGCCGCTCGCCTTCCGGCCGTCCCGGACCTCCCCGGAGGGGACTCGTTTCGCGGAGGGGCCGACGCCGGCGCGTGCTAGGATCCGGGCCGCTGGTCTCACGCGGTCCGGGAGCGCGGGGCTTCCGGAATGCGGCCCGCGGGGTGGTCGTCGGGGTGTCGGACCTGCCCGCGATCCACCGGGGCCGGGGTGCGGTCCGAGCGCCGCCGACGGCGTGGACCCACCGGCCCGTGGGGCGAGGAACGCGGTCGGATCGAGAGGAGGGTGGACCATGGAACCTGCCGGCTCGGCAGCCAACGGAGCGCCGACAAACCAGACTCCGCACCACTACGTGATGGCACACGTGGCGCTTCGCCAGGTGGCCATGGCGAGCCCCTACGACTTCTTCGCCGTCATGGCGACGGAAGATCGGACCGGGTTCCTTCTGGATCTCTTCGGCCAGGTGTGCCGGGAATGCGACGAGGCGGGGCCTGCTTCGTTCGGTCCGGGCGACATCGAAGTCCATACCACATCCATCGGCGAGTTCGCCACCCTGGTCATCCAGATGCCCCCGGCGCGCTTTCCCGCGGAGGCCATCATGATCGGGGTCGTGCTCGGAAACCCCATGGCCGAGCTCGTCGCGCGCTCGGGTACGCCGAAACTCCGCTACTTCACGCTGGAACTGGGGCTCGACCCGGCCACCGGCCGGGAGCGAACGGTCCTCGGCGAGTGGGACGGCTCCCGGCACGTCAACCGCGGAGAGGGCCCCCCGGCGGACCCGGGCGAGTTCCTCGAGCGGGTGGCACAACTCCTCTGATCCCGGTCGCGGGTCGGGGTGGAGTGAGAGCGTGAGCGGCAGTTTCCCGCGGGCCACGCCGGGGTGGGACGCGAGTGGCGCGGGGTCACGGGCCTCCCCGCGCCGGGTATGCCGAGGGAAGTGAACGGGATCCGGTCCGGGGTTCTACCGCTGCCGCAGGGCCCCGATCATCGAGTCGAGGAGGAGCCGTGCCTTGGCGATCGTCTTCAGGGGAGACTTGCCCCGGTTCGCGGTCTTTCGCGCCTTCAGGACCTGCTTCTCGAGCTTCACGAGCGACCGCTCGAAGCCCGTGAGGAAGTCCTGCTGGCCCGGCGTGTCCGCGGGGAGTGCCGTCACCGAGGAACGCAGGGCCGGCAGGCCGGCGGCCAGGCCGTCGATGATCGTGGCGGCGGCCGTGATGTCGGGTCCCGGGCCGGCGGCGAGGCTCCCGGCATGCTCCAGAGGGAAGCAGACGTCCCGGAACATCGAGTCGATCAGCGCCTCGTAGGCGTTCTCGAATACGACCGGGTCCTGCGGGTCCGGCTCGTGGGTGACGACCGGGTCAAGGAAGGAAAACGACGGTCCCCCTCCGAAGTCGTACGCGGCGATGCCCGGGGAATAGACCCCCGCGGGCGCGGGCTGTCCCTGGATCCAGATGAAGTCCGGGTCCCCGGTCCGCCGCGCATAGAAGTAGACGCCGGAGCCGTTGTTGGTGATGCGCAGGTCCACCCAGTTCGCTCCGGGGAACGTTACCGGCGAGCCGCCCAAGAGGAGGCCACCGCCCACGGCGATCACCGAGAACGCCTGGGGGCCGCCCGGCGTGGAGCGGATGTAGATCCCGTGGAAGTCGAGCGGCGACGAACCGGTGACACGGTTCTCGAGACCGGCATGGCCTGCGAACGAGGCCGCGTCCGCGGGGTCGGGGAAACCCACGGTTACCTCGACCGTGTACAGAGGGGTCAGGCGGGCCGTGGAGGGAATGAAGACGCGTGCCGAAGGTGGAGCACCGGGATCGGGCACGAGGTCCACGGTCTGCGTCGAGACGCCATCGATCGTGTGCTTGCCGATGCGAACGCCCGCCCCGTCCGCTTCGGGTTCCCCGACGATGTGGCGTGGGCAGCTCGGCGCCATGCTGAGCACGGCGACAAGGAAGATCGCGACTCCGGAGCCTGACATGCGAAACATGCGGTCCATGATCGAGTCCCTTCGACACCCCTTCTCCACGATGCGCGCTTATACACTAGGTGCGACAGAGTCGCAATACCATTTCTACTGACTCCTGCACGGCCTGGATCCGGATGGGCTCTCCGTGGGGCGGGGAGTTCGTGGCCGGTCCGGGACGAGGGGTTCGGATGGCGGCTCACCGGGTCCACTGGGCGGTTCGCCCGCTCGGCCCCGCGGAAGAGGGAGTCAGAGTCTTCAGGACCCACCCCTCGCCTGCGGACACGGCGGGAGGTTCTCCATCTGCGGCCGCCACCGGACCCTCGAAGCCTGGCAGCCTGTCGGGGTAGAGGGTCGCACCGCAGAGATCGTCCTTGGCCCCGGCAGGCTCCCGCTCAGCGCGCGACGCGGTCGATGGAGTGCGTGAGGAGGTTCAGGACGACCTCGTAGGCATTGCCCCAGGCGCCCTCGCGGAAGAAGCGGACCGGGGCGTTGGGGGTGCCGATGAACGGCCGGAGCACCCAGCCCATCTGGATCCCCACGAAGACGTAGAAGAGGAACCAGAACCTGAGCATCGCGCGGTGGCGCGGATGCTTTCGAATGAGAGGGCCGTAGTAGCGCCGGACGACCCGGGTCGCCGCCAGGCATCCGACCGCGAACATCGCGCCGTTGAAGGTGACCGCCGACCGGTAGTCGGGCAGGCAGAGATAGAAGAACACCGTGACCGGGGCGAGCGCCGCGAGGACCACGGTCACGCAGGACTGGGTGGCCACGACCGCCCGCAGCGCCTGGCCGAAGTCGTCGCCGAGCCCGGCGACGAGGTTCACCACATAGTAGCTCGGCAGGCACAGGAGGAACGTGGCGCCGAGGAGCAACGGCACCTTGAGGCCGGAGTAGAGGAGTTGCGGCCAGCGGTCCGGGGTGAGCCCGCCCCAGGCGCCCATCACCGCGCCATAGAGGAGGCCGCCCGCGAACAGGAACCCGAGCATCAGCGGCATGCGGCCCGCGGCGGGGGCGTCGGGAGCGAAGCGCCCCTCGCCGCGCAGGAACTCCCCGATCCTCGCCGGCACCGGGTTCATCAGGCCCCGAAGAGCGCCCGCAGGGTCCGCGCGAACTCGGAGAGGAAGCTTCCACCCCGCTCCCCGAACCAGGCGAAGGGCTCGTCGGGAGCGCCCACGAGAGGCCTGAGAAGCCATGCCATCTGGCACGCGACGAGGATGTAGATCACCTCCCAGACGCCGAGGAGACCGCGGGACCGGCCCCTCCCGTCGGCCGGCGTGGGCCGCGGCGCCGGCGCCACGGGAAGCCGCGGGGTCTCGGAAGCGGGGGGGGCTGGCTCCCCGGGCGCCGGAGGGACCGGTGGCGGCGCCACGGGGCTGCGGACCTGTTCGATCCTCCCCACGAGCCGGCGGAAGAAGCCGGCGCCGATCGCGCCGGCCACCGCGAAGAAGAGCACGTTCAGGAGCTTCATCGCCGGGTAGCTCGTCGTGCAGACCGTGAAGAAGGCGAGGATCGGCGCGAACGAGGCCAGGACCGCGAGGTTCACGACCAGGGCGGCGACGATGGCCCGGACCATGTCCCGTGCGTCAAGCCGGACTCCGAGCAGCGCGTTGAAGACGAGCAGGGACGGGAGAGTCACCAGGAGGGAGAGGAGGAACAGGGCCGGGACCTTCACCGCGGAGGCGAGGAGTTGCACCGGGGTCCCCGGGTCCCGCGTGGTCGCCGCGTAGAGCCCCATGGCCACGCCGAAGATCGCCCCCAGGACCGTGGCCATCAGGAGGTGCGGGGTGGCGGCCAGGTGGTCCGTCCCCGCCGCGAGCACCCCGGGCTCGGACTTCCGCCCCCGGAGCAGGTCGTCCAGTCCCCGAATGACGTCAGGCATCTCGGTCTCCTTCCATCCAGAACACCCGGATTGTCCCACGGGACGGGAGGGGAGTGAAGGTGGAAGACCGGTCCGAGCGTCCCCCCACCGGGCCGCGGTGGCGGGGACGTTCGGGAGGCGGCTCACCACCGCCGCGGCCCGGGGGCCGGTCGATGGGGCGGGCATGGGCGCGGCCGGCCGACGGGTTCGCCGGCACCGGTCCGTGGCAACGTCCCCGGCGCGAGCCCGTCCAGAGCTCGACGAGCGCGGGGTGCCTGTCTCCGAGGCGCCGGCGCCCCGCGCCGTTCGCGGGGGCCTCGTGATGGAGAGCGGGATCCTCGGGCTACTCGAGGGCGGCGCCCTGACGTTCTCCGGGCCCTCGACGGGGCCGCCCGGGAGGATCATCTTCGGCGGGGCGGATGCCGTGGGTCAGCTTGCCTGGGCGTGCTACGATCGCCTCGTCCGGGGGGCCTCTCCATGTGCCGTCCGATCGCCGTCGTCCTCTGCCTCGCCGCCATCCTCGCCCCCGCCCGCGCGAACATCTCCCCGGAGCCGGAGTTCGGGCAGTCGCTGTCGCCGCGGGTGCCGAATGGCGTCGCGATGACCGCTGAGGTGGTGAAGATCGTCCTCGGCCGGGACGACGTCCGGGTCGAGGCCACGTTCGACCTGAAGAACACGAGGGACCTCGTCGTGCTCGACGTCGGCTTCCCGGACGTCGTGGGCGACTTCTTCCTCCTCTCCGACCGGCCCAGGGATGGGGCGCCCCACAGCAAGCTCCGGGACTTCCGGGCCTCGGTGGACGGCGAGGAGGTGAAGGCGACGTACCATATGGTGCCGTTGGAGAAGCGAAGGCCCGGGCCCGACTGGAGCCCGTGGACGCAGAGTGGCTCGAAGGAGCGGAAGCCCTCGGGCTGGATGCTGTGGCCCATCGACTTCGAGGCGGGGCAGGCGCGCCGGGTGGAGGTCTCGTACCGCGTCCTATATCAACCGACCTACACGCCGACGCTCTTCCTGGAGGGCAGCGTCGGGTACGTCCTGAAGACCGGCGCGCCGTGGGAGGGCCTCATTGGCCGGGCCGTCGTCGAGGTGCGCTACGGCGAGGGCATGTCGGAGCGGAACCCGATCGAGGCGTCTCCCGCGGGGTTCGTGCGCACGCCCGAGGGCCTCGCGTGGGAGTGGAGGGACTTCGAGCCGGCCGAGGACGTCGCGATCCGGGTGAACCGCCTGCCGGGTCCGTCGGAGGCCGCCGACTTCTGGCTCGCGGAGAGCCGGAAGACCGAGGAAGAGCGAGGACAATCCAATGCGTGGCCCCTCGCGCCGGAGGCGCAGGCCGCCGCCTGCCTCGAACTGGCGGAGCGGTATGAGGAATGCCTCGCGACGTGCCGGGAGATCGTCGCCGTCGAGGCCGCCGCCCGCTCGGGGGGAACGGACCCGTGTTGCGTGGTCAGGGTCCCCGGCGAGGGATACCGCCCCTGGGAGTTACTGATCGTGCGGTGCCTGAACCGCCTCGGTCGCCTGGATGAGGCCCGGGAGGCCGCGCGGGCTGCGATCCCCGCGCTCGCGGCGCTCCGCGGCGTCAAGCCGCGCGGGATCCTGCCGAAGCCGCGCGTGTTCCAGCAGTGGATCGACCAGTTGCTCACGTTTGCCGCCGGTGGTCCCGCGCCGGAGTAGCCTGCCGTCACTTTACCCGGAAGTCCGATACGTACTCGGCGTGGAACCACTTCTCCATGACGGACCCCCGTCCGGGCGCTCACCGTCCATCGAGTCCTCCGCCAGGACTTCGTTCGGGTGAGCGGACTCGTCGGCTATCTCCGGAGCGTCTCCAGGGCGTCGAGGGCCACCGCCGCGGTCCGGCGGGTCCACGGGTCTTCGCTCGCGAGAAGGGCGACCGCGAGCGCCGCCGCCTCCTCCGTGGGGATCCGGGCTAGCCCGTGTATCGCGTTGATCCGCACGACCGGATCCTCGTCGCGCAGGGCTCGCTCGATCGCCGGGAGGGAAGCCTCGCCGCCGACGAGCGCGAGCCCCCGGAACGCGGCCCGGCGGAGTCGCACCGACTCCCTTCGGGCCAGTGCCAGAAGCGCCCGCTCCGCCCGGGCGCGAAACTCCGGCATGCCGGGCTCGTCGTCCCAGTCCCAGTTCGGCATCCAGTAGCAGGACAGGGCCTCCGCGGCGTGCCAGGCCAGGTCCGGGTCTTCCGCCTCGAGGGCTTCGGCGATGGAGGGGAGGGCGGCGTCGGAACTCCTCATGGCGAGTGCGCGCAGGATCTGCCACCGGACCTCGTGCTCGGCGCCCGCGATCCGTTCGAGCAGGAACCCCTCGGCCTCCTCCGGCAGGAAGAGCCACCCGACGCGGACGGCATGAGCGGCGGCGCGCCTCGCCGCAGGGTCCGGCGCCTCGAGGTCCGCGCTGAGAACCCGCCAGCCCGCGTCGCCAATGCCGAGGAGGGCAAGAGCCGCGCCGTCCCGCAGCGGTGAGGTCGGATCCCGGAGCAGGGAGCGAAGGACGGCCAGTGCCGGCTCGCCCAGTTCCGCCAGCGCCTCGGCGGCCGCCTCGGCCTCGCGCCCATCGCCCTCCTCGGCGTCGATCCGGCCCACCAGGTCTTCCACGCGCCGGCGGAACGGGTCGACGGAAGGCGGGATGGCGGCCAGCCGGATCGCGATGGCGGAGAGCAGGTCGTCGAGCGGCATCGTGCGGGCGAACACGTCGAACCTGGGGTCCTCGCCGGGGTAGGTCTCGACGCCGGGGGGCGGCCGAACGACTTCCGTGTCGATCTCCACGCAGGGCCGCCCGAGGAACGTGAGGCAGGGCATTCGCCCGTAGCCGGACCAGCCGATGCGGGAAACCGCCGACACGCCGGTGAGGCCCTCGAAAATGCTGTCCAGCCCCAGCCACGGCGTGGGAGCGGATCGGTCGGCGGCCACGGCTTCGAGGAAGAGGAGGGCGGACTCGCCGGGAACTGCGGTGCTGGTATCGCACGTCCACGTCCCCTCCGCGAGGACGAACACGCTCTCCGGGCCCGTGCCGCCCTTGATCCAGCGGATGGGTCGGACCTCGGCCACGCGGCAGGGACGGCTCGACTCCGGGCCCTCCGCATCGCGGACGCCGAGGGGCGCCTGGAAGACCTGCTCGACCCGGCCGACCAGGATCCGGTCCGACGTGGCCGCGAGGTGCTCGAGCGTCGTGTACGCGACCATCGCCGGAGCGGCGCGGGGGAGCAGGACGAGGAGGAACGCAACGGCGGCGAGTCGGCGGCAAACGGACATGGGCACCTCGACGACGGGCATTGGCAAGGAGGAAGCCGATGATGGGCTCCCCGATCCCGCCGTCCCCGCCGGGAACCGGGCCCGCTTCCACCGGACGATGAGCGAAGCGCAGTTCGACGGCCTGCATCCCGCCGCTTGGACGAGCGTGAAGAAGGTCAAGGCCATCGACGAGCTCTTCTCCGCCCGCATCGGCCGCTACCGGGCGCTGTTTCGATTCGTGGGGGAGCAGGCCATCGTGTTCGAGCGGCCGATCCACCGCCGCGATCTCGAGGGTACGCTCCGGCGGATGGGATGAACGAGTTTCCATGGAGCCGGCAATCCCGGGCGGCGCTTTGCGCCCCGAGGGCGCTACGGGAAGAGGCCAGGGTGGTACGATGAACGAAGCGCGCTGTGGAGTCGGTCCAGCGGAACCCGATCGGTCTGCAGACTGGTCTTCCCGCCGGTTGAGCCAGGGGCTTTCGGCATGAACAGAACAAGGGTCTGCCGGCTTCTCGTCCTGGCGGGTCTGCTCGCCAGCGGATCGGTTGCGAGTCAGGCCGGGGAGGCGGAGTGGGGCGAGCCGGCGGACGGCCTTGCCTGTCGTCTCGAAATCCCCTCGGAAGTCGTCCCCCTCGGAGCGAGGCCGGAGTTCCGGCTGCACCTGCGATACGACGGACCGGATGGTCTCTCCCTGAGCTGGCAGTGGGTGGCCAATCAGTCCGAGCTTCTCTTCCGGGACGTCTCGAGCGGGGAGATCCTCCGCCGCACTCCCGACGACGGAAGCGAGGGATGGGGGCTGCGGCCGGGGGAACCGGTCGAGGTCGAGCGTGTTCAGAAGGGGGGTGAGCTCGTGGTCCCCCTTCCGGTGCGCCTGTTGACCAAGGAGGGCCAGCAACTCCCCTCCGGCACCTACGAGGTTGACCTTCCAACGTTCCGGCGACCGATTGTCGTACGCCACCTCGAGGGAGGACGTGACCACCGTCAGAGTCCTCGTCCGCCCCGGTTACTTCCTGGCCGTCCGCACGAAGGACTTCGTGTCCGTCGACGGTTCCGATTGCGAGCTCCTCGCATCTGGTCTGCGCACCCCGGGAGCCGGCCTGGGTTGGGAGCTGTTCATCCCCGCCGAGATGGCGAAGAAGGCCACGCACGAAGGTCGGAGCCTGGCGATTCGCGTGGAGATCGAGATTCTGGAGACCTCTTACCCCACGGGCTGGCACCGCACATCCCCCGAGAGCGGCGACCACCGCACGCTGTGGAAGGGCGAGGTCGCCGGGCTTCTGCCAGACTCCGTGCGCCACGCTGTCCCGGAGCCGACGGAAGAGGCGGCTTCCCCGCTTCGCCCCGACGAGGTGAAGGTACCCGCGGAACCGGGGCGGATGATCGCCTTCGACTTCGCCGGCGGGCGCCGGCTCGCGGTCCTCTGCCACAAGGAGAACAAGGTCGCGATCGTGGACGTCGCCCGGCGGAGCATGGAACGCGCGGTCACCCTGCCGGTCCGCGCGAAGGGCGCGGGGGAGGGAGAGCCGTTGACCGAGTTTCTGAACGACGTGGTCGCAGCGCCGGAGGAGGGGGTGCTTTGGGTTTCGACCTTCGATGGCCGGATCTTCCGGATCGACCCGGAGACCGGGGAGGCGACCTTGGCCTTCGACGATCCCGAAGTCCTCGGCGTCCTGCTCGCCTGGGATGCACGGCGGCGGCGCCTCCTCGTCACGGGGGAGCAGGAGGGGGATACGCTGCTGTGGTCGCTGGCCGGAGGGAAAGAAGCTCCCCTCGCGCTGTTGTCGCGGACCGTCACGGCGATGTTCGTTGAGGGGGACCGTCTTCGCATCGCCCTCATGGACGACGCTGTCTGGGGGGAGGGGGAGCAGGTGTCAGAGCTAGCGCTCTTCGATCTTGGAGCCGACCGGCTCGTGGAGAGTCCCGTGCTCCCGTGTGGCTTCCTCACGGACCTCGCGCCCGGCAGGGATGGCCGATTCTACGCGGCGGACGGCGGTCAGGCCCGGATCCTCGACTTCGGCCCGGACGCGCGCCGACCCGGGATCCGCCACCTGGAGGGCTTCTGGGCGCACGATGCGGCCGCCCCGTTCTCACTGGACCGCATCGCCGCGGATGACGGCCGCCTCCTCGTCCCCGAAGCAGGCGGGAAGCTCGTCTACGAGTACGCGATCCGGGACGGACTCCTTTCGAACGACCCCGTGCGGGAATACACCCTCCAGAAGCCCACCCAGATTCCCGACGTCGTCGCCCTTCCCGACGGAACCGCCGCGATCTGCTGCAACGAGCCAGGTACGGTCCGGTTCCTTTCTCCCGCCGACGCCCGTCCTTTCTCAGGCTGGAACGAGGAGAAGTGACTTCCCTGGGGAGCTCTGCGACCGGCATCTCGCGTAACACACGGTATTGGCGCCACGGGGGATCGCGAACGGGAGAGTCCGCAGTCCTGCCGGAGGTCGGCCAGAAAGTACTCCCGGATCCGAGAGGGCATCCCCCGTCCGTGCGGGAACGGGAAGCGGGTTTCCGGGGACGCAGGGGGCCACAGGGGGGCCCGGCGAGATGAGGATGGACTAGAGACCCTCCAGATCTTCGCGCGGCTCGCGGATTCCGCGTGAGCGAGCGCCGAAGTCGCGCGTCGCCGCAGGCGGCGAGGAGGGGGAGACCGCCGGAGGCGGGCGACGCGAGGAAGGATCCGCCTCCCCCGCATCATGGACAGCGCGGGCGAGCCCGTCGCGACAGGGTTGCGGGCGCGGGCCACCCGACCCCGGGCGCGGACCTGAAGTTCGAGAAGACCACCACGGACCCGGGGCTCGAGGTACAATTGGAGCGGACCCCGGAACGTGGTTCAGCTCGGAGGGGGCATGCTGACCAACGAGTCGCCGGAGCACCAGTCCGGATCGGGCGGGGAAGTGCCGACGCCGGGACCACCGGTTCGTTCCGCGACACCGATGTACATCATCGCATTCCTGGTGGCGACGGGGTCAGTGGTCGTGCAGGTGTTGCTGGGGATGAAGACCGACGACGTCGCAGCCTTGGATGGGTGTCGTGTTCCTGGGCCTGATCGGGGCGGCGATCGCCCGCCACGTCACGCGCGGGACGGGACGAGCCGCCGCCATCACGTTCTGCGTCGTCGTCGCAATCGCGACAGTGAGGGCCATTCACCCACTGAACCCCCGCGTGCCACGGGGTTTCGGCGGCCCCGAGGCGAAGCGCCTGCGCCTTGAAGTGGTGGACGCCGCGAAGGAGGCCCTCCTGAGTGAAGACGGCCAGGTCGCCCATGCAGGGGCGCAGCGGCTCATGGTTGCCATGGAGCGCGCCGCAGTTGAAGGAGACGGTGAGACCGCCGCATATTGGCGAGTGGTCCTGGGAGTTTACCGCCAGGCGCAGACGGCCACCGCGGAGTGCGAACTCGAGGGGGAGCGCTTCGCGAGCATGGGCGGTGCGGACTGGTCGAGCGTGACCGGACCAGCGGACCTCGAGGCGCGGCTCCGGTCGATCGAGGCGCTCCGGAGGGCCTTGCAGGAGGTGAATGACGCCCGGGAACACCTGCCGGCCGCCGTGGACGACGGGCTCAGAAGGGCGGGGGTCCCGGCAGACGCCCGCCGGCAGTACCTCGAGGGAATGGGGGGGGTCGCCGCGACACGGATGCGGGAGGTGGGCCGTCTGGATGTCCTGATCCTCGGGATCTGCCGGGAGCAGGCCCGGTTGCTGCATGCGAACTTCGGCCGGTGGACGTTGCGTGAGGACGGGGCCCTCATGTTCCAGGATGAGGCGGTGGGCCAGGCCTTCGTTCGACTGTGCCGGGAGTCCGAGAAAGCCGGCCGGGAGCGGGAGCAGGCACAGCGAGAGTTCCTCGAGGCCACGCGCCAGGCACTTGCGCGGTGACCGGAGGACGGGCGGCGAGTTCGTGGCGCTCCGAGCCTGAGACGGCGGGACGAGGGGGCCGGCGTGTCGCCGGGCCGGTCCGGGGCGCGAAGTCCGCGCAAGCCGCGGCCGGAGGTGGGGGATCCTGGCGTCCAGCCCCTCGGGAATGGCCTCGGGCAGAGAGAGCGAGGGGCGCTGCTCCGGGAACAGCCGCGGGTTCACCCGCGCCCTGAGGCGCACGGTTTCATCGAGGGTCCCGGACATCCGCATCCATCCGGCGGCAGGGTTTCCATGGCGCGGAGCGAAGCGGCGGAAGGCACGTCGCAGATAGATGACCGCGATCTCCTTCGAGTGGGACATGGAGAAGGCCGCCCTGAACCGGCGGAAACTTCGCCTCTCCTTCGAAGAGGCCCGGTCGGTGTTCTTCGACGGACAGGCCGTCCGGTCCGTCGATGGGAGTCACTCCACCGAGGAACAGCGGTATCCGATTCGGGATATCAGCATTGTGGTGACCTGTTGCCTTCGCCGAGAGGAGGCCCGCGGACCGCGGAGTCCCGCGCCGCCCGGCGACGGCGCGGAGCCGGAGCAGGGCGTGGGAAGGCCCCGCGCCCGGTCGTCGCCGCCCTCCGCCGAGGCGATGCCTCCGGACCACGTCGGCCGGGCCGGCTCGAAGTCACAGGACGACAAGCGGAAGGATGTACCGGCCCGATCCGGGGGAACCTCGCCGGCAATCGGCGTAAATCAACGCGATGGCATCGATTCTTGCTCGCCCACGTCGCGCATCGCGTGAGTCTCGCCATGAGCGAGCAGAATCGATACGATCGGGTCGAATCCTGGCGCTTTTCATGTTTCGCGCTTCCAATATCGCCGTCTGGAGGCTAGAATCGACTCGTTCGCGTTGATTCACTGTGCGCGAGGCCGTGAGGAGAGTGCCCGTGGACGACGACGGATCGGAACGACTCCCGGAGGGAACGGCCGGGCTCGGCCGCGTGGTCCGGTTCCATCGGAAGGTGGCGGGCCTCACGCAACAGGAACTGGCGGACCTCGCGGGCGTGGGAACAGTCTTCGTCCGGGAGGTGGAGAAGGGGAAGACGACCGTTCGGCTCTCGACCCTGCTCCGGGTGCTCGGGGCGCTCGGCATCCGTCTCGAGTGGCAAAGCCCACTCCGGAAAATCTGCGAGGAGGAGGTGAGGCGTGCGGACGGCGAAGGTCCTGGTCCACGGTGAACTGGCCGGCATCCTCACCGAGGTCGAGCCACGCCGGACCTTCCGGTTCCAGTACGAGACAGGTTACTCCGGGCCGCCGGTCTCGCTGACGATGCCCGTCCGGGGGGCGCCCTGGGAGTTCGCGGAATTCCCTCCCTTCTTCGACGGCCTCCTCCCGGAGGGCGCGCAACTGGAGGCTCTCCTCGCGCAGTCGAAGATCGACCGCCGGGACCACTTCTCACAGCTCGTGGCGGTGGGAGGGGATCTCGTCGGCGCGGTCACGGTGGAGGACCTTCCGGACGAGGTCGACGGATGAGGGTCTGCCCGATCACCTACGCGCTGCTTTCCGAGGAGGAGCGGGGACCGTACTCTGCGGCAGGGCTCCGGCGCCTGTCACGCATGCTGAAAGACCTGGCCGACCTCCCGTTGTCCGCCGAGGACCAGCGCATCGAGGCGGCGAGGCGCGCCCGGAAGATGTCGATCCAGGGCGTGCAGCCCAAGCTCTCGGCGCGCCTCAGGGTCAGGGAGGGGCGGTTCGAGGTCGTCGATCGGATGGGGCAGTGGATCCTGAAGCCCCAGAGTCCCCACTTCCCGCATCTCCCGGAAAACGAGGATCTCACCCAGAGGCTCGCCGGGGCGGCGGGGATCGAGGTGCCCGTGCACGGCCTCGTGCGATCGTCGGACCAGAGCCTCACCTACTTCATCCGGCGCTTCGACCGGCCCCCGCGGGGCGGAAAGCGGGCCATGGAGGATTTCGCCCAGCTCTCCGGCCGCACGCGGGACACGAAGTACGACTCCAGCATGGAGAAGGTCGCCAAGGTGATCGAGGAGTTCGCGACCTTCCCCGCGGTGGAGAAGCTCGAGCTGTTCCGAAGAACGGTCTTCTGCTTTCTCGCCGGGAACGAGGACATGCACCTGAAGAACTTCTCGCTCCTCACGGACGGTCCCCGGGTCCGGCTCTCTCCGGCCTACGACATGGTGAGCTCGACGCTCGCCCTCCCGGCGACGGAGGAGGAGATGGCCCTGCCGATCCGCGGCAAGAGACGGAGGCTCCGGAGGGAGGACCTCGTCGACTACTACGCGGTCGAGCGTCTGGGCCTCGATCCGCGGGCCGTCGAGCGGGTTCTCCGGGAGGTCTCCGGCGCCTTCCCCGCGTGGAACACGTTGATCGATCGGAGCTTCCTCCCGGAGGATCGGAAGCGGGTGTACCGCGAACTGATCGCGAAGAGGAGATCGCGCCTCGG
>JALOQY010000089.1 GCA_025459285.1 Planctomycetota bacterium
CGAGGAGGGCAGGGACCGCGCCGAGCTTCTGCTGCTGCACGCCCGCGAGCCGGCCCTCGGAATCGAGGACCACGAGGGCCGGCCCGGGCCCGAGCTTCGCCTCCGGCACCAGCTTCGCCGCCTCCCCCCGCGGCGCGAGGATCGGGATGAAGCGCCCCTCGCCACGCGCGAGACGCGGGTCGTCGAGGACCTCGCGTTCGATCCGCTCCGTCTTCGTCGCGAAGGCCGGCGCCTCGTCGAAGAAGTAGATCAGCGCGGGGAGTTTCTTCTGCGCCCGCTCGGCGAGGCCGGCCGCAGGGGTCCGCCAGGGGAGGGTCCGGTCCTGACCGCCCCGGACGCGGCCGAGCGCCCGGTCGATGAGCCCGAGCACCGCCGCCCGGGCCCCGGGGTCGAGGGCGCGACCGTCTCCCGCCATCTCATGGAAACCGGCGAATTCGAACGAGTCCCGGATCGCCGCGAGCGCCTCCCGCGCCGCTGCCGGGCGATCGCCCGCGGCCTTCATGACGAGCACGAGAAGCCCCTCCGAACCGCGCGCGGGTTTCTCCGGGGGCAGGTCCGATCCCACCGCGATCACGCCCCGGAAGGACTTCGGCCGCGTGAACGCGAAGGAGAGCGCCGCAAGGGCGGAGTCGTCGAGCCCGAACAGGAACAGACCGCCGCCGCCGACCTCGGCCCTCGCCGCCTCCGCCGCCGCGAGGACGGGATTTAAATCGGACATTTCAAATCGCAGATCCGCGGGCTCGGGGCAGAAGAGCGCGAGTCCGCCCTCGTCGGCGAGCGGACGGAGCGACTCGAGGAAGGCCACCGCCGGCGTGGCCTCGTCGGGGAGCGCCACGAGAACCGGGAGCTTCGCCCCGGCGAGCGCCGGCGGCACGTAGAGGTGGCCCGCCGCACGTCCCGGCGCGGCGGGGAAGCTCCGGACCGGACTCGCGGGTGTCTCCTCCCCCTGCGCCGCGACCGGGGAGGCGAGGAGGGCCAGCAGAAGCAGGGCGCGGGGTTTCATCGGACCCGTCATTCTACTTCGGACCCGGGGTCACCGGGGCGCGGAGAACCGGCTTCTCCGTGGCCACCGCCCGGCGCATGGACCGTGCGAGGAAGAGGGTCGCGAAGCAGGTGGCCTCGAAAGGCGCCTCGGAGCCGACCCACGAGCCGTCGTCCCGCTGCGTCGCGAGCAGGTGCTTCGCCCCTTCCGCGTACCAGTCCCGGTCCCCGAGTTTCCCGACACCGGCGAGGGCCATGGCGCGCTCGAGCGACCAGAGCCAGTAGTGGCGCCAGAAGGCGTCCGTGACCTCCTTCGGCTCGACCCGGCCGCCGCCCAGCCGGAAATTCGCCCCCGGGTTGCGGTCGAGGGCGAGTCTCTCCCCGAGCCACGCCACGGCCTTCGCGACCTCCTCCCCCCGGCGGCTCTCGCCGGCCGCGAGTTCCCGGCGCTCCAGCCCGGCGCGGCAGATCACGAGGGCCGCGAGGCCGGTGGCGGTCATCGAGCCGTAGGAGGACTTCCGCTCCCGGGCCGAGTAGCCCCATCCCCCGTCCTCGTTCTGCGTCGAAAGGAAGAAATGGAAGGTCCGGCCGAAGATCGCCGGCTCCACCTTCACTCCGCACTGCGTGGCGTACCAGAGCGCGAGAATCGCGAACTGGGTGTTGCTGTTGTCGCCGCCCGCCCGCCCGCGTGAGAGGCGATAGGACCACTGCCCGTTGTCGCACTGGGCGCTCTCGACGAGACGCGCGAGCCGTTCGACGCGCCTCGTGTGGGCCGCGGGATCCAGCGTGGCGAGGGCGAGGATCGCCGTGGCGGCACCGTAGGTGTCGGGCCGCGCCAGGGCGGCGAGGAGATACGCTGTCCCGCGGACCATGGGCGGAGAGTCGGCGGGGAGGCCGGCGTGGGCGAGGGCGTAGAGGCCGAGTGCCGTCTTCCCGAGGTCGCGGGAGAACGACCCGTCCGGCTCCTGCTTCCTCCGGAGGTAGGCGGTGGCCCGCTCGATCGCCCGGTCGACTTCCGCCTGGGCCGGCGCGGCCGGTGCGGCCGGCGGCGGGTCGCCACGGGCGGCGAGCGTCCCGAGGAGAAGGCAGAGTCCGAGCACGGCCGGGAAGCGAAGCATCCTGACCATCAGAACGTCACCGGGGAAGCACCTGCCGCGTATTCCATTCGAGGAGCCATGCTCGATTCCCGGGGGGATACTCCTCCCCGTCCCCGTACGGATAGCCCGACATGCCGCGAAACGGCAGGGGGGAGACGGTGTCGGGGAAGGCGGTGTACGGGTCCATGTCCTTGCACCATCCCGCGGACCGGAGGAAGAACGTCCGCGTCCGCCCCGCCCCGGGCGGCGGCAGGTGGTCGACCCGGAACCGCAGCGTCAGCTCCTCGCCGTGGCCGAAGACCACGTACCGGTCGTCGGCTTCGAGGAGGAGCGGCCGCACGTCGCCGAAGCGGGTGAAGGAGCCCGCGAACCGCTTGAAGGGATACCCGGGGTCCATGATCCCGTAGTCATAGAGGAGAGGGAGCCTCCCGTCCGGCGAGTACTCCCGCGGGTAGCCCCGGTCCCGGAGAACCGCGGCGGAGGGCAGGAGTTCGTGGACCACGAGAGGTTCCGCGGCATCGTCCAGCGCCAGGGTCACCCGGTCGTAGTAGACCTCGTAGTTCGAGCGGAGGCGGAAGACCGGGCTCCCGGGCGTCACGAGGCCCGTCACGTCGAAGGCCATGGACTTCGGGAGCCCCGCCGGGCAGCCGATGCTCTCCGCGAGGACCTTCCATCCCCCGGCGCCGTCCGGCACCTCCAGCGAGGGGGGGATCGCGGGCACGTTCGCCTGCCACGCGGCGTGGAAGGTGTTCGAGTACCCGTACTCCAGCCAGCCGTCGACGAGGAGCCAGAGGCGCCGCGCCCCGCCGGCCTCGGGCACGCGGTCCGTGAAGTCGAAGGTGGTGGCGTGCTCCCGCGCCACTCCGGGGAATCGCAGGTCCGGCGTCAGGGGCTGGTAGATCCGGTCCACGGACGCGATCGCCGCGAGGCAGTCGCGTCCCTCCCGGTCCGCGGCGGCGCGCGGGAGGATGCGCTCGCGGAGCGCGATCAGGCGGCCGGAGGGAAAGCGGGCGGGCTCCCCGGCGTAGCGCTCCTCGACCACGACCTCCATGGCCGCGGGGTGGTCCACGGCGAGGAGCTTCGCCTCGTCGAAGTAGGTGATCTCCTCCAGCGGTTCGCAGGCCGCAAGGACGATCTCTCCGTCGACGGGCCGGGGCCAGGTGGACAGCGAGAGCGTCTCGTCGGGGTCCGGCGTTCCGTAGAGGCCGGGACCGAGGTAGAAGCCGAGTCCCCCCACGCCCAGGAAGTCGCTGACGAACCGGAACCGCTCGCCGTCGAAGCAGAAGAGCATCGGACAGGAGGCGGGCTTGCGATTCACCTCCCGGATCCGCTTCACCTCCCCGGCGGGGATCTCCGCCTCGACCTGGAGCACCCGGTCGGGCCAGAGGATGCGTACCACGTCGGCGTACTTGCGGTCCCCGAGCCCGAAGCGGACGGTCTCCTCGACGGTGGAGAGGAAACCCGAGGCGGTGCGCGCCCGCTGGGGCGTCCAGAGATTTCCCGCCCGCAGTTCCACCTCCGCGTCGGGGCCGGCGCGGGCCGACCACGCCGCCGGCTGGAGCTGTTCCCGCCCCTCGAGGATCAGCGCCACGAAGCGGTTCCCGGGCGGCGCTTCCGTGGCGATGAACGCGAGCCCTTCCGGCGTGGCGGCGATCCGGTCGATGTCCCCGTCGCCGTCGAAGTCCGCGAAGGCGATTCCCCGGGTCGTCTCCGGCGCCGCGCCGTCCGTCCGCTCCGAAGGACGGATCGCCCGACCGCCGGGATCGAAGAGGACCACGTCGTCGCCCAGGAGGTCGAGTGTCCCGTCGAGGTCGGCGTCGAGGAAGACCCCGGTGCGCCAGCGCAGGCCCGTGAGCAGGCCGGGGACGACGGCGAGCTTCGCGTCCCGGTCGGCCCGGAACACGACGGCGTCGGCCTTCGGACCGCGGAAGACGACGATCTCCTCGAACCCGTCGCGGTCGAAGTCGCCGGCGGCCGCCCCGAAGGCCGGCGCGGTCCCCGCGAGCTCGGGTGGGAGCGGTGCCTCCCGGAACGGCCGGACGCGCTCGTTTCTGAAGAGCGCCGCCGGGCCGCGGTCGCGGATCACGAGGAGGTCGGTGTCGAAGTCCCGGTCCACGTCGATCGACAGCGCACCGACACTGCGGGCGTTCCCTCCGGCGACCCCCATCTCTTCCGCGACGTCGGCGAACGTCCCGTCGCGGTTGTTGCGCAGGAGGGAGTCCGGGCCGGTGAGGCAGGCGACGAAGAGGTCGATGTCGCCCTCCTGGTCGAAGTCCACCGCGACCACCCCGGCGTGGACGGCCCCGGGGTCGCCGGCGAGCCGCGCCGCGGCGGTGGCGTCGCGGAACACGCCTCCCCCTTCGTTCCGGTAGAAGACGTTGGGGCCCGCCGCGGAAACGAAGAGGTCCGGGTCGCCGTCGCCGTCGGCATCGAAGAAGATCGCCGCGACCCCGCGCGCCGGGGTTTCGATCCCGCAGGCGCCGGCTTCGGAGAAGCGCCCGCGCCCGTCGTTCCGGAAGAGCTTCCCCGGACCGCCCCACTCGGGGACGAAGAGGTCGGCATCCCCGTCGCCGTCGGCGTCCCCCACCGCGATGCCGGGGCCGATCCGGGAGACGGCGCCCGGACCGTCGCCCTCGAGTGGCGGCCCCGCTTCCCCGCCGTACCGCCACGCCGCGAGCGGACCGGCGGTCGGGCGCGCGAAGCGGAGATCCGAGGCCGGGTCGAAGTCGCGGAGGATCATCGCGTACCGGCCGAACTCGTGATAGGCCTTCGCCGTGAGGAGGTTCCCGGCAAAGGGCAGGGGCTTCTCCGGCGGGGGCTGGAGACGGTCCTTCTCCTGCCTCACCTGCTCGGCGTCGTCCCGGCGGCGGAGCAGCGTGAGCGTGTAGTACCGCTGGTGCAGGGCCGCCACGAGGTACGGGTCCTCACGGGTCGCCCGCTCGAAGGATACGTCAGCTTCCTCCCGCCGTCCGAGGTCCTGGAGGCAGCAGCCCCGCCAGTACCAGGAGGCGGCGTCCCGGGGGTCCGATTCGAGGACCCGCTCGAAGTAGGGGAGAGCGGTTTCGGCGTCGCCGCCGACGCGGCCGAGGACTCCCGTCACGAAGTTGGCGTGGGGGTTTCGCGGATCCCTCGCGAGGATCCCGGCGCACACCTCGGTCGCGCGCCGGTGGTTCTCCGGCCCCTGGAGGTTCAGGAGCGCGATGGCGAGGTTCACTTTCGCTTCCGTCCAGCCGGGAGCGGCGGTGAGGGCTTCCTCGAAGGCCCGGACGGCCGGCAGGTAGTCGAACCGCTCCATCAGCCCGATCCCTCGGTTCATGGCCGAAAGGGCGGGGGCCGGGTCCTCTCCCCGGCCGCAGGCGGACGCCAGGAGGATCACGAGCGGTAACGACCGGAGCCTCGGGCAGGTCATGGCCGGATTGTCCGGCACGGAGACGGCCCGGACGGCAATTTTCGCCCTGCCCGGAGCCCTTCCGGGATCGGTACCCCGGCGCGGCCGGCGGAAAAGGTGAAAAGGTACGTACGTCCCTTGGCAGCGCTAGCGGGGGGCGGCGAAGGTGCCGGTCAGGGAGGCCTTCGCGAGGATGTGGCCTTCCATGGCCTTCAGGAGGTCGGCCTTCGACGCGCCGGCCGCGAGGCCGAGGGGGGCGTCGAGGGCGTAGAGGACGAAGCGGTAGTGGTGCGTGCCGGAGGGCGGCATCGGGCCCCGCCAGCCCATGGTCTTCCCTTCCGGCCAGGAGTTCGCCCCCTCCAGCGGCTCCTCCGCCGTGCCCGGCGACGCGAAGCCCTCCGGCAGTCCCTTCGAGTCGGCGCGGATCCGGTAGACCACCCAATGCACCCAGGGCTCGGGGCTCGGCGCATCGGGGTCGTCGCAGACGAGCGCCAGCTCCTTCGCATGCTTCGGCACGTTGCGGAAGGCCAGGGCCGGCGAGACGTCCTCCGCGTGGCCGGTGTGCTTCACCGGGATCGGGCCGTTCGCCTTGAAGGCCGGGCTCGACAGCTCGAACCCCGCCACCGACCCCTCCGGCACGACGAGGTGCCAGCCGGCCTTCGATTCGAAGGGACCGGCGGCCTCCCCCTCCTTCAGCTTGAACAGGGCCTTGTCGAGGTCCTCCTCGTCGACCCCGAAACCGAGGAGCCGAGCCCGGTCGATCCGCCCGCCGATCGGCCCGGTCTCCCGGTCGTCGGAGAACGCCTGGGCCTCGTGGGGGAAAAACACGCGACCGGCCTTCATGGCCTTCTGGCTCTTCTCGGCGATCGACTTCGCCGACGCCTTCTTGCGCTCGAGCCCCTTCGGCGCCCCCGCCGCCCCGGTGAAGGAGACGAGGATGTGACGGTAGTGCCCCGCCGTCGCCGCCGGCGGCGCCTTCGGCACCTTCGCTTCGTGGCCGAAGGTGGTCTTCGCGAGGACGAAGTCGAGGGCGAGGTCGACGTAGGGCGTGGCGGGCAGGTCGTTGTGCTCCGCGCCTTCCACCACCATCAGCGCGAGTCCCCCGGCCTTCTGCTCCTCGAGGGCGCTCCGGACGGCGGTCGCCCCCCGGTAATTGGGGTCGTTTGTCCCGAGGAAGACGACGACCCGCGTCGCGGCGTGCGCGGGGCCCGGGACCTGCGGCGAGGAGCAGGTGAGGATCCCCGCGTAGAGCTCCGGCGCCTGCGGGAAGGTGGCGAGGACCATCGTCCCGCCGGCGGAGAAGCCGAACAGGACGACCTTCGACGCGTCCACCGGCCGGGTGGCGAGGACGGCGCGGGTCAGCGCGATCACCTTCTCGACGTCCGGCGAAGACCACGAGAAACCCGGCCCCTGCGGCGTCTCCTCGGAACCCCCGCCCTGGACCGAGAGGAAGAGCCACTTCCGCTGCTCGGCCAGTTCGCGCTGCACGACGCCCTTCGGAGTCCCCCCGTGACCGTGCAGCATCACCACGAGCCCGCCCTTCTCCCCTTCCGGCAGGCTCTTCGGCACATAGAGGTACCCCACCGTCCCGGCGGGCTCGGCGAGCTCGAGGCGCGAGAGATCGCCGTCGGCCGTCACCTGCGGGGCCGGTGGGGCCTTGGGCGGACCTCCCCGGGCGAGAAGGCCGGCCGGGGCGAGCACCAGGAGAAGCAGGGTCAGGGCAGCGCGCGTCATGGCTTTCCCTCGCGGCGTGTGCGATCATCGTACCGCGGGAGGGCGGACCATGCTCGACGAGTTCCACGGGAGGCGCACGAGGCCGGCAGGAGGAGAGGAGCGGTGACGATCCTCCGTCCGCTCTTCGCGGCGGCGCTCCTCCTCGCGGCCGCCGGCCTCGGGGAAGACCTCGGGACGCCGCGCCGCGCGCGAATCGCCGGCCGCCTCGCGGCGGACGGAGAGACGGCGGAGTTCCGCCTCACGCCGCGATCGACCGGTTCCCTCCGGGCGACGGTCGAGACCCCGGGCGCCGCCGATCTCGACCTCGCCCTCCTCGACGACACCGGCGCCCCCCTCGCCGCGGCCCGCCGGCCGGGCGGCGGCGGGGAGATCCTCTCCGCGGCGGTCCGCGCCGGAATCCCCCTCCGCCTCGAGATCCGGGCCTTCTCCGGCGCACCGGCCTCCTACCGCCTCGACCTCGCGGTCGCGAGGGACCCGCGGCCCGGCCCCGTCCGGTCCGGGCGCACCCGCCCGGTCCGCCCCATGGCCACCGCGCGCTGCTTCCACGCGGCGGCGGATCTTCCGGACGGCGGGGCGATCGTGGCGGGAGGAACGGCGCGCGCCGACGTGAAGGAACTGGCCATCCTCTACGCGCTGGCCTCCACCGAAGTCTGCGACGCGCGGGGCCGCCGGTTCCGCCCGGGGCCGCCGCTCTCCGCCCCGCGGTTCGGCCTCACCGGCACCACGCTGTCCGACGGCCGGGTCCTCCTCGCGGGGGGCGACCTCGCGGGATCCGCCGACCTCTTCGATCCGGATTCCGGCGGGATGACCATGGTCCCGCTGTCGGGCGGCACGAGGTTCCTCCACACCGCCACCCTGTTATCGGACGGTCGCGTGCTGCTCGCCGGCGGGGTCGAGGTGCACCTCCTCCCCTCTCCCGGTTATCAGGCGCTCGCCACGAGCGAGCTTTTCGATCCGAAGACGGGCACCTTCTCCCCCGGCCCCCCGCTCCGCGCCCCCCGCCTGTCCCACGCCGCGTGCCTCCTGCCCGACGGCCGCGTCCTCCTGACCGGCGGCGAGGGCCGATCCGACTCGGAGGTCGTGGACCCGGGACCGGCCTTCGCGAGCCTCCCCGGTCCGCCCCTCGCCGGTCCCCGGGACGACCACACGGCCACGCTCCTTCCCGGCGGCCGGGTGCTCGTCTGCGGAGGCCAGGGACCCGGCGGCGAAAGCGTCGCCACGGCGGAAGTCCTCGATCCCGGGGCCGGCGCGTTCCGGACGCTCGACGCGATGCTCCCCGTCCCCCGCTCCGACCATGTGGCGATCCTCCTGCCCGGCGGCGAAGTCCTCCTCCTCGGCGGCGAGCGGGACCCGGGGAACGACGACGACGAGATCCTCCGCGCCGTGGACCTCTTCCGGCCCGGGACGGAGACGTTTGGCTCCCTGCCGCCGCTCGCCGTGGGACGGGACGACCACCGCGTGGTCCGCCTGCGGTCCGGCCGCGTTCTCGTCACCGGGGGCGAGGATGCCGGATCGCTTTCGATTCCCGACGCCGAGCTATACGATCCCCGCTGAGGAATTCGGGCAACGAAGGAGAGCCTCCATGCATCCGGTGGTCTTCAACCTGCCGTTCATCGACTGGCCGCTGCGGTTCTTCGGCCTGTTCATCGTGGACGCTTTCTTCTTCTCCACGCTGTGGCTCCAGTGGGCATGGCTCTCCCGGACGAACCCCGCCTTCGGCGCCCGGTGGAAGGGCTTTCATCCCATGCGGGCGGCGATCGCCGTCGCCGTCCTCGTGCGGGTGGGGATCCTCGCCCTCCCCCTCGACTGGGGGATCCGGCTCGGCGCGGTCTTCCTCGCGGACGTCCTCGCGATGATCTGGGCGCGGGTCCAGATGGGCCGGGCCCTCGACGAGGCCGGGAAGCAGGAGTCGGAGTTCGTGTTCTCGCTCGCCTTCTGGCTCCTCATCGTGGGCTTCGTCGGCTCGCGGCTCTTCTGGATCGCGACGACGCCCGCCGGACAGAAGGACTTCGGCGAGCGGCCGCTGCACGCCCTCTTCGCGATCTGGGAGGGCGGGATCGTCTACTACGGTGGCCTCCTCTGCGCCGCGGGCTTCGGGGCGTGGTGGCTGTGGGTGAAGAAGGGCAAGGGGATCCTCGACTTCGGCGACTACGTGATGGCCGGCGTGGCCTTCACGCTCTTCATCGGGCGCTGGGCGTGCTTCTCGGCGGGTTGCGATTACGGGCACGAGACGGATCAGGCGTGGGGCATGGTCTTCGAGCCTCTCCCCGGAGGGATCGACCGGAACTCCCTGATCCCGGCGGCGGTGCAGGGCCACTCCCCGATCCACCCGACCCAGCTCTACATGTCGCTGAACGGGCTCCTCATCTTCCTGATCTGCTCGCTCGTGCTCCGGGTCCGGAGATTCCCCGGTCAGGTCACGTGGCTCTTCTTCCTGCTCTATCCCCTCGGCCGCTCGCTCGTGGAGTTCTACCGGGCGGACACCGAGCGCGGCATCTACGAGATCGCCGGCGCGTCGCTCTCCACGTCGCAGATCATCTCGATCCCCGTCTTCCTCGCCGCCGCCGTCCTCTATCTCCGCGGCTGGCTCCGCTCGCGCAGAATCCGGGAAGAATGACCCAGGGTCATTCTTCCCGCCCTGCGGCGATGCGGGCGCAGAGCCAGCGCCAGGAGAGGAGCGCGGCCAGCGCGTCGTAGCCGGCATCGTGCCAGGCGGTGGCGATCCCGGCGGCCGTGAGCTCCTTCTCGGCGGCCTCCCGGCAGAGCCGCTTCCAGGTGCTCCACTTCGGGCGCGAGCCGCCGTGGGAGAGGCACTCCCCCAGCGTGAAACAGACCGCGTTCAGATCGACGCTGCGCCGGGAGAGGAGGGACGCGGTGAGCGGGAGCGTGTCGCGCACGAAGGGCAGGTCGAACGCTCCCACGTTGAAGCCGACGGCGACCATCGAGCGGCGGCCCTCGGCGGCGCCCCGGGCGAGACACCAGTCGCGCAGTCGCGCGTCCACCTCCGGCCCCCTCGGCGCCGCGAGGATCGTCGCTTCGGAGATCCCGTGGACGGCCATGGCCTTCGGCTCGGCGGTGTACTCCCCGGCGGACCAACCGATGAGTTCGGTGATCCTCTCCCCGGGGGCGACGCCCGTGGCGATGCCGATCTGGATGAGTCGGCCGCCCTTCCGCGGATCGCCGGCCGTCATCTCGCCGTCGAGGCCCACGTAGAGGTTCGGCATCAGCGGTCCCCCCGCACGAGCCGGTCGACCTCCAGAATGAGCCTCGCGGAGTAGCCCCGGTCGTGGAACCAGAGGATCCGCCCGCGCTCATCGAGCAGGAACACGCGGCCGTTCCGCGGCGTCTCGTTCCCGGTCAGTTCCACGATGCGGCCGGCGTCCCCGTAGACGGTGACCACCGAGGGCCAGTCCTCGGAAGGGATGCCCGAACGCATGCCGGAGTCGATCGCCCCGGCGAACAGGCCGGGGAGAAGCCCCTTGATCGTCGGGACCTCGAGGATCTGCGCCGGCACCTGCCGCTCCGCGAGGCCGAGGAGCCACCGGTCGAGGTCGAACTGGGTCTCCATGACGTAGCCCACGAGGAGGACCGCTTTCCTCCCGGCGAGCGCCTCCGGCAGCCGGACCTCCTCCCCGGCGAGCGACTCCCCGACCACGGTCGGGAAGACCTCTCCGGTGGGATCCCGGTTGGGGATGGTGGACGCACAGGCGCCGGTCAGCGCGAGAACGAGAGGCAAGAGGAGCGGGATGCGCGGCATGGAACCCTCCGATCCGTCAGCGCCGGAGCAGGGCGATCGTTCCGGCCTGTTCGAGCACGGCGGCCTGCGCGGTCGTGAGGAGCCCGCGGAGTTCCCGGCGGGCGCCGGCCTCGAACGTCTCGCGCGCCGTGAGGAGCCGGTCCAGTTCCGGATCGATCCGCCGCAGCGCCGGGGTGAGGTCGCCCTCCAGTTCCGCCTGCCGCATGCCCGCCGCACGATACCACCCCCGGCAGGCCGCCGACGCCTTTCGCAGCCGGGGCGCGAGGGCCGCGCGGTCGGCGAGGTCCCGTGCGGCGTGGCCGAGGAACAGGCGAGCCAGATCCGGAGCCTGGTCCGCGCGGATCCCGCATGCGCGGTCGAGGATGGCGAGCCGTTCCCGGGCAAGGATCGTGGTCAGGGCGTTCGCCGGACCGCCCGCCGCCTCGAGGGCGGCGTTGATCGCGGCTTCGCCGAGGGGGACGGGCGGCGCGGCGGAGCCCGGCGGCCGCGGCAGCACGACGGGTGACACGGGCAGCGGCGCGCGATCGCCGGTCGCGTCGCCCCCCCGCCCGACCACCTCCTCGTAGCCCCGCACCTCGACCTCCGGCGACGGAGAGGGCCCCCGCAGCGCGAGCGTCCCGCCCGCCGCCACGAGGGCCACCTGCACGGCGATGATCGCGATGAACCGCAAACCGTGCCCCTCCTCGACCCCGTCCATCCTACCTCGCCGTCCAGGCCGTGACAATCCCGGAGAGCCCGGCGCCGCGACTGGTTACCCCGACAGGCATCCTGCTCAGTTTGCCGGGAGGAGGACCACGGCGAGACGGCGGGAGGGGTTCCGGGGGTCGGGGCCCGCGTCGATCGTGTAGGGGGTGCCGAGGGCCGTTTCGGCCATGGTGTCCAGGGCCGTCCGGTACTCCTCGAAGGTCTCCACCGTGCCGAGGAACTGGGCGCCGGTGGGGAACTCGTCCACCTTCCCCCTCCGGGCCAGGAGCAGGCGCAGCCCGATCCGCACCCGCGAGCCGTCCGGCGTGAGGACCGGCCGCAGGTTGGCGACGACGCCGCTGAACGACTGCCCCACGATGGGGTCGGCGATCCGCGCCTCCTGGGCCACCTCCACGTCGTAGTCCGCGAGGTAGTTCATCGTGTCCCCGGCCATGAAGCCGGTCCACCGGCCGGACACCGTGGAGAGCCCGGCGGAGAAGAGCTGCTCCGCCCCCTCGGGATCCACCGCCTTCCCCTCGCCTACCGGCGGCGCGCCCGGGAGCGACCAGAGCGTCAGTCGGACCGAGACGGGGCGGATCAGCTCCTCCTCGCGCCGGCGGACCATGGACCGGAGCCAGTCCCGGAGCTCGGGCTGACCGTTGACGAGGAGGAAGCCATTCCCCTCCAGCGTCACCGTGCCCGCGCCCGGACGCAGCACCTCGAGCTGGTCCGGCAGGCTCGCGAGGTTCTCCCCGGCGATGAAGGCGCCTTCCTCGTCGCGCACGCGCCACAGGGTCGGCGCGGTCATCGCCTGCTCGCGGGTGTCCTCGATCTCCGGAAGGGCGTAGACGCCCACCGCGGGCCGCCGTGCCAGCGCTCCGACGTCGAGCAGCCGCCCCTCCGAGGCCGCGCCGATCGTCTCGGCTCCGAAGAGCAGGACGACGCAGCGGTCCTCGGACAGCAGGGGCAGGAGGAAGGAGCCGCCGCTCGGGACGAACCGGGTGACGCAGGCGTCGCTCTTCCGGTAAAGCGGCAGCTCGAGCGTCCCGATCGAGGAGCGCGCCTCCGAGCGGTACGGCGTGGGCAGGTACTCCTCGTCCACCGGGAGTTCCACCTTCCGCATGGGCCGCTCGAACCGGCCGCTCTGCAGGATGACCTCCAGGAGGATCTTCGATCCGTCGAGCGTGGGGTGCGCGTGGACCTCGGCGGCGAGCCCCTCCTCCGCCACGTCCACCACCGGGTCGGAGATGTTCGCCCCCTGGGCGATCTCCACGTCGTAGTCCTGCAGATAGCGCACGCGGTTGGTGACCTTCAGGACCGTGCGCACCCCGGGCCACGCCTCCACGGAGGCGGATTCGAGCCGTGTGGCGCCGAGCGCCGCGAAGTCGATGGCCGCGGGGTCCGCGGCGGAGACCACGTCGGCGTAACGCTCCCGGGGCAGGGCGAACGCCTTCAGCGTGACGAGGGTCCGGCGGGAGG
>JALOQY010000090.1 GCA_025459285.1 Planctomycetota bacterium
GCCCACCGCGAAGCTCTTCAAGACGGCCGCCGCGGCGATCGGCTACCCGGGCCTCCGGCCCCACGACGCACGCCACCTCTGCGCCGTGAACCTCGCCCGGGCCGGCGTCCCCCTCGTGGACATCGGGCGTTGGCTCGGACACTCGCCGCAGAGCGTGACGGTGACCCTGCGGTACGCGAGGCACTGCCCGGAGGACGCGGCGCAGAGGGCGCGGGTGCTGCTCGAGGGGCGACTGGCCGCCGGCACGTAGGAGGAGAAGCAGGGGCCGGAGGCGCGGCCCCGGTCACTCGTCCGGGCCGCGATGCGAGGTCGCCTCCTCGTCCACCCAGTCCCTTGTGCGTCGGGCCGGCCCGGTAGAAGGCACAGCTCTTCGGGCCGTAGCAGAAGGTCTCCCGCCGGTAGCGGCGCTGCCGTGGGTTCCACGGGTCGATGATCATCTCCACCGCGCTCTCCATCCCCCAGACGCAGGCGAGACAGCGCGTGGTGAAGGTGCGCGCGGCCAGACGCCGGGCACCGCGCCGGCGGTAGACCTCGAGAGCCGGCGCGACCCCGAGGAAGGGCGGAGGTGCCGTGAGTGGCTTGCCGCCCCGGGCGTGCACCTCGATGGCGCTCGCCCTGGTGAGGTCGGCGGTCTCGAGGCGCGCGTCGGCGACCGGGACGCCCTCGCCGGTGAGTACGTCCCCCACCGCGAACCCCTGCCCCCGGTGTGTCGCCTCGTCCACCGCCACGAGGAACTCCCGCCCCTCGCCTCCGAGAGCACCCCGGATCCGCAGGACGTAGCCGAGGTAGTCGTCCTCCCGCTGATCGAAGCTCCGCATCACGCGGACCCACGGCTTGACGCCGGCGACCGTTCCCTCCCACGCCACCGTTCTCCCGGCCATCGCGTTCACCTCCATCGCGCCGCCGAGCATACTCCGCGAGGGCACGACCGGCGCCGGTCCGGCCGACCGGGCAGCGGACTCGCGCCGGATTCCGGATGGCCACCTGGATGGCCTTGGATAGCCACCAGGATAGCCATTGAGAACGTCGCGGAACGTACCTGGAACGTACCCGGAACGTCCCTACTCCGTAACCGTGGCCGGTTTGGGGTGGTGGGCCCTGCTGGGATCGAACCAGCGACCAAGGGATTATGAGTCCCCTGCTCTGCCGCTGAGCTAAGGGCCCACCGGAATGGACGGACGGTCCGCGGCGATCCACGGCCTCGCGGCCGCTCGCGCCGGGGCGGTCATGAGGGTGGCACGTTCGGCCGGCGGGGTCAAGAGCGGGACGGGAGTGCGTCGGGTCCCGGGAGCCGGGAGGCCGCCCTTCGGGCTGGAGGCCCGATGTGGTCAGGCCGGATCGGGCGGGACGGTGAACCGCTCGCACTCGTCGAGGACGAACCGGAGGAAACTGAGCGTCTGCCGGTACTCCCCGGGGTCCGCCGGCTCCCGCACCGATCGGGCCGGGTCCGGCCGCCCCCCCCACGCCCGATCGATGAGACCGGCGAAGGCGGGCGCCCGCCGCTTCATCCACTCCGCGCCGGTCCGCTTCGAGCCTACGCTCCCCGCGAGAAGGTCGTGGAACATCCGCGAGTAGTTCAGCACGAGATAGCCCTGGTAGAAGCGGTTCGCCCATCGGTGCGGTTCGCCGAGGATCGCCCGCCCCCACCGGATCGCCGTGGCGCGGATCTCCCCGCGCAGGGCCGGGAGCGGTATCGGGTCGATCAGCGCGGCCGGCGGCGGACCGACCAGTCGGACACCATGCTCCCGCAGGGTCTGGCGGACGACGAGCGTGTTGCAGTGATCGGACCGCCCGAGGTCCCGGTGACCGTGGTCGAAGTACCAGACGGGCTCCCCCGCGCGGCGGCGATCCCGCAGCACCTCCTCCGGCAGGAAGGAGCCCTCCAGGTGCTTCGCCCAGGGGTCTTCCAGGTCGAACACCCGACCGTACTCGGCCCGGAGCATCCGCACCTGGGCACCGGTCGGTTCCCCCTTCGTGACCACGATGAAGTCCGCGTCGCTGTGCTCGTCGAAGTCCCCCACCGCGAACGAGCCCTGCAGGTAGACCCCGACCAGGCCGGCTCCGAAGACCGCGTCCATGGCCCGGGCCAATTCGCCAAGGACGTCGTTCAGACCGGGAAAGGGCGTCGGCCGCGCCTCGGGCTCCCGCATGGCGCATCCTCCCTGAAAGGAGTGGCAGTACAGATGGTACGCCCTGGGAGGACCACGCGGATGACCTGCAGGGCGGTGAGACCCCGGAACGCCATCCGGCCCGGGCATCAGCGGGGTCGGCGGCCCGCGAACAGGAGGAGGGCGAGGACGCCGAAGAGGAGCTTCGCGGCCTCCGCGATCAGGGAGACCGCGTGCAGGCGCCGGAGCGAGACCCGCGCGGGCGGCATCCGGGTCAGGTCCGAAAGATCCACCCCCGCGCGCTTCAGTTCCGCGACGCGCTCCGTGATCGACGGGGTCAGGTAGAGAAGGAAGAGAAGGGAGACGAACAGCATCCCCCCGAGAAGCGACGTGGCGGCCAGGTGCCGCCGCGCCGTCCCCCACGCCGGCCGCCCCATCGCGAAGGCGGCGAGGACACCCACCGCGCCGCAGAGCGTTTCCACCAGGTTCCAGCGCCGGAACAGCATGTTGCCGAACTCCACCGCGTCGGCCCGCGCCATCCGCGCGAAGGCCTGGGGCAGCACAAGGAAGTCCGTCACGGCGCTCCCCCCCACCCAGAGGGCGAGGACGAGGATCAGCGCGGCGGCGCACAGCAGGCGGAAGCTCGGCGGCCGGACCCCGGACATGGAGGCCATTCTATACGCTCCCGCCTACAATGCCTGAGTCGGACGGCTTCCTTGCCGCCGGACGGCGGATCGGCTATCTTCATGGATATATTTGTCCGGATTAATTCCGAGGAGACCACCCATGATCGAGATGACCGACGCCGCAAGGGCGCGCGTGAAGGAGTTGCTGAACGACGAGACCGGGAACCGCCTGCGCGTCTTCGTGCAGAGCGGAGGCTGCTCCGGCTTCGAGTACGGAATGGCGTTCGACGAGGTCCGCGAGGGCGACGAAGTCGTCGAGATGGACGGGTTCTCCCTGCTCGTCGACCAGGATTCCGCCCGGGCCCTGTCGGGCGTGAAGGTCGACTTCGTGGAGAGCCTGACCGGGAGCGGGTTCACCTTCATGAATCCCAACGCCCGGAGTTCCTGCGGCTGCGGCCACTCGTTCTCGGCCTGACCGGCCGGACACGGGACAACCGGCCGACCGGAGGTGTGGATGCCTGAAGGCCGGGTGGATCATGCGCTCCTTCGCCGCCTCGCGGAGGCGGTGGGGACCGAACACGTCTTCGCGGACCGCGAGCGGGTGGAGCCGTACACCCACGACGAGACCCAGGGGCTCTCGGCGTGGCCCGAGGCGGTCGTGCTCCCGGCTGACACCGCCGAGGTCTCCGCGGTCCTGCGCCTCGCCTACGAGGCCGGCGTCCCCGTGACCCCCCGCGGCGCCGGGACCGGAAAGTCCGGCGCCGCCGTCCCCACCCACGGCGGCCTGGTCCTCTCCCTCGCCCGCCTGAACCGCATCCTGGAGATCGACCGGGAGAACGGCTTCGCGGTCGTCGAGCCCGGCGTCATCACCGAGGACCTGCAGAACGCCGCGGCGGAGCAGGGCCTCTTTTACGCCCCGGACCCCGCCAGCCGCGGTTCCTGCCACCTCGGCGGCAACATCCAGACGAACGCCGGGGGGCTCCGGGCCGTGAAGTACGGGGTGACCGCGGACCACGTCTTCGGTCTCACCCTCGTCCTCGCGGACGGCTCGGTCATCCCCGCCGGCGGGAAGAACCGCAAGGACTCCTCGGGGTACGGCCTCGTCCGGCTGGTCGTCGGCTCCGAGGGCACCCTGGCCGTGGTGACGCGCGCGGTCCTCCGGCTCCTGCCCCTCCCGAAGTCGCGCGGGCTCCTCCTCGCCCCCTTCGCGAGCCTTCCGGCCGCCGCCGGCGGCGTGGAGGCCGCGCTTTGCTCCGGCCCCACCCCCTCGGCGCTCGAACTCGTCGAGGGCCGCGCCTTCGGGTTCGGCGCGCGCATCAAGGAGACCGCCTTCCCCTTCCCCGATGCCGAAGCCCACCTCCTCGTGGAAGCGGACGGGGAGACGCCGGAGGCGGTCGCCGCGGACCTCGAGCGGATCGGCGCCGCCCTCCTCGACGCCGGGGCCATCGACGTCCTCACCGCCACCGAGCGCCGCCGGATGGAGGAACTGTGGGCCGTGCGCCGGGCCATCGCCGAGGGGCTCAAGGCCTACACCACCTACTCCGGAGTGGACAGCGTCGTGCCGCGCGCGCGCATCACCGACCTCGTCCGCCTCGCCCGCGCGGCCGGGGCGAAACACGGCCTCGACGTGGTATCCTACGGCCACGCCGGCGACGGGAACCTGCACGTGAACCTCCTGCGCACGGAGCGCCAGAAGACCGACGCCGAATGGCGGGCGGCGGCGGACGCCGCCCACGAGGACGTCGTGCGGGCCGCCCTCTCGCTCGGCGGCTCCATCTCCGGCGAACACGGCATCGGGGTGAAGGAGCGGCGCCTCCTGCCGCTGCGCCACACCCCGGAGGCCATCGGTCTCATGCAGCGCATCAAGGCGGCGTTCGATCCGAAGGGGATGCTGAACCCCGGAAAGGTCTTTCCATGAGGCTCGTGCTCGCGGCGGCGCTCGCGGCGGCGGCGCTTTCGTCCTCCCCCGCGGTCGCGGCCGAACCACCGCTCAAGGCGGGATCGGTCCTCCATCTCACGTCGAAGAAGCACGCCCACCCGTACTCGCTCTTCGTGCCCTCGGAGTACTCGGCCAAGGTCTCGTGGCCGGTGGTGATCTCCTCCCACGGGCGGGACGGCTCGGGCAAGGGCGAGATCGGCCAGTGGACGGGGCTCGCCGGCAAGCACGGCTTCATCGTCGCGTGCCCGGACATGTGCACCGCGACGGTGAACCGCCCGCCCACCTCGTCGCTCGCGCCGGAGGCGGAGGACGAGCAGGTGCTCCTCTCCATCTTCGAGGAGATCGCCTCGAACTTCCGCGTCAACCGGCGCGCCGTCATGATCACCGGCTTCTCCGGGGGGGGGAACCCCTCGTACTGGACCGGGCTCCGCCACCCCGACGTTTTCACCCACATCGCCACCCGCGGGGGAAACTTCGCGCCGCAGCAGATGCCCACCGACGAGAAGCTCCTCGCCGCCGGCCGGAAGCGGATCCAGGTCTACATCTACTTCGGCGACAACGACCATCCGCTCATCCTCGGGGAGGATGGCAAGCCCGGCCAGGCCCAGATGGCGTACGACGCCCTGAAGAAGGCCGGCTACGAGAACCTGAAATTCGAGAAGATCGCCGGCATGGGCCACGCGAGCCGGCCGGACCTCGCCGCCGGCTGGTTCGGCGCGCACCTGGTCGCGAACCGGAAGATGTTCCTGGCCGGCGACAAGGCCGACGAGATGCTCGCGGAGATCCGGGAGGGGATCGCGAAGGAGAGGTGGAAGGACGCCGTCCGCGGGCTCCTGGAACTCGAGAAGCACGAGCAGAAGGCCGGCGTCCCGCCCGTTTCCGGGGAGGTCCGCGAGAAGCTCACGAAGGTGGCCGCCGATCTCGTCGAGCAGGCGAAGAAGGCCCATGAGGCGGGCGAGAACGGGGAGGCGAACAAGCTCATCGGTCGTGTCGTCCGGGACTTCAAGGGCCTCGCGCCGCACGAGGAGGCGCGCGGACTGGAGAAGGAGTGGAAGGAGCCGCCGCCGAAGTAGCGGGAGCCACCCATGCGCCAGATCCGGAGCGAGAAGCTGACCGTGGCCGAGGCGAACCAGCTGCTTCGGGTGGAGATGGAGCCGGGCTTCTGGGCGGCGCTCGTCAGGATCGTCAACTACCCCGAGCTCACGTACGACGCGGCCGGAAAGACGATCGCCTTCCCCTCCTACGTCCCCTTCGAACAGCTCGCCCGGGAATTCCTCCAGGGCGTCGAGCACGGTCTCCACGACCTGCGGCGCTGCCTGCGCTGCAAGGGCACCTTCGAGGTGGGCCGGGACGATGGCATCTTCGCGAAGCCCGCGGAGATGGAGGACTTCCTCTGCCTCCGCTGCGCCGAGTCGATCACCGCCCGGGAGTTCTACGAGAAGTACATGTGATTTGGGGACGTTGGTAACTTGTAAACTTCTTGGGTTCAGGTTCGGGCGTGCACCCGGGTCTGCAGGCGGTCCACGTGATTCGGGGACGTTGGTAACTTGTAAACTTTTCGGGTCGCTCGGGCACGTCTCCGCCCGAGCATCGGTGGCCCCGCCAAACGACTTCTGATCGGCGAGGCGGCCGCGAGGACTTTCCAGCTTGTCGACCCCTCCAAGGCCCCAGGGACGCGGGGACGGTGAGTTTCCGGGAAGGGAATCCTCCTTGGTGTCGGCAGCCCCGCCGCAGTGCCGCGGAAGGGCGGGGCGGCCACGAAAAGTTTACAAGTTTACAACGTCCCCAAGTCGCCCAAGCCGACGAACTGGTTCGGGTGAGCGGGCGGCGGCCGGAAAAGTTTACAAGTTACCAACGTCCCCAATGTCGTCGAGGTAGAGGGTGGTGCCGGGGGGGTTGCCGGGGGTGGTGCCGAAGGAGAAGCGGAGCTCCGTCAGCATGCCGAAGTGGACGTCCGGGAAATCGGAGCGGAGGATCGTGTAGCGCTGCCACTCCTTCGTGAGCGCGAAGACGCCCTCGGCGAGGCGCCCGCCGTGCTCCACGCGCGGCGTGACAGCCGGGGCGGGGTTCTCCAGCGCATCGTCCATCGCATCCCGGAGCACGACCCGGAGCTTCTCCCCGCCCTTCTCACCCCGCGCCCAGAAGGTGATCGCCGCCGCCCGCTCGAAACCCCGGTCGGGATTGAACGAGAGCACCCCCGCCGCCTCCCCCTCCCGCGGCAGCACGAGCCGGTAGGAGCCCGTCCCACCATGCACCATCGCCGGGTCGTACTCCGCCCCGAGGATCGCCGGCGTCACGTGGGTGTTCGGATCGGGCCGGAAAGCCGCCACCTGCTCCGGGGAGAAGAGCGTCGGCGCGAACGGCGTCGCCGCGCCGTCCGACAGGAACAGCGTCTCCCGCGGCTCGTGGTCGAAATCGGCGAGCACGAGAACCTCCCCCTCCGCGGGCCGAAGCGCCACCTCGTCGATCTCCACCTCGGCGGCCGGGGTCGTCCCGGGCAGCATCGGCAACCCGATCTCGAACACCAGCGCCCGCAGCGCCGCGCGGTTCATGGGGATCGGCCTCCGGTTCGAGGAAACCCCGAAACCGGCGAGAGGGAGGTCCACGAGCTGCCACTCCCCGGTGAGCGCCACGGGCTCCCGGTGGAGGAGCCGGAGGAACGCCTCGTCGAACTCCATCTGGTCGTAGCCGTCCTTCGCCCGGACAAGGAGATGCGTCCCCGCCGGCCCCTTCACCCGGAACCGCAGGCTCTCGAAGGGGCGGGTATCGACGGTCGGGATCAGGAGCAGCGCGAGACTCGCCGGACGGCCCGCGTCGCCGGAGCGCCGGAGCGAGTAGACCCCGGCCGTCCGCACCCCCTCCGCCGCGCCGATCACCCGCGCGTAGACCTCGGACCGCTCGAAATCGAAGATCGCCTCCCCCGGCGCCTCCGGATCGACCGCCGCGGCCCCACCCTCCGGCACCCGTCGCGCCGGGGCCAGGTCCGCCGGGACCGCCCCCGAACGCAGGAGCACCGTGGCCGCCTTCTCCGCCTTCACGTCGAGTTCGTCGGTGAACGGCGTCAGCTCGCGGGCCGCACGCCAGGTCCGGAGCGCCTCCGCGGCGCGCCCCAGGCGGAACAGGAGGTCCCCCCGCGCCTCGACGACGATCGCATCCCCCCCGAAGACCTCCTCGTGGCGGGCGAAGAGGGCGAGCGCCGCATCGCCGCTCCCCGACTTCGCGCGCGCCAGGGCCAGCGCGAGCAGGAGGTCGCGCGTCGCCTCGCCCTCGGGGTCGAGGACCACGAGCTTCCCGAGCGCCTCCTCGGCCTCCGGGTACCGGCCGGCCCCGCCGAGAGCGGAGCCGAGTTCCGCGAAGCCCGCGGCGAAGGCCGGCGCCAGCGCCGAAAGCTTCGCGAAGGCCTCTGCGGCCCCGGCGTGGTTCCCCCGCTCCTTCCGGGCGTGGCCGAGATACCACCACGCCCCGAAGAGCTGCGGCCGCCGCCCGGAGAGCGCGAGGAACACGGCCTCGGCCCCCGCGAAGTCCCGCCGCTCCGAGTGGACACGCCAGAGCCAGCTCCACGCGCTCCGCAGTTCGTCGGAACCCGATCGCCCGGCCTCCGCCTCCCCTTCGATGAGCCGGAGGAAGCAATCGACCGCCGCGGGCAGATCGTCAAGGCTCGCGCGGGTGATCCCGAGGTTCAGGAGGACGCGCGGATCGGGCCCGAGGAGCCTCTCGGCGGCGAGGAAGTGCGGCAGGGCCTCGGCGAACTTCGTCTGGTAGGCCAGCGCGAAGGCCTGCTGGTAGCGGCTCTCGCCGTCCGTCGGATCGAGAGCCGCGGCGCGACCGAAGGCCTCGGCGGCGGCCGGAAAATCGAGGAGGCGCATCGCCGCGCTCCCGATGAGCCTCTGCGGCTCCGGGTCCACCGGGGCCGCCGCCGCCGCCTCGGAAAGCCAGCGGATGGCGTCGGTCAGCGTCAGTCGGCCGGCGGTGATCTCCTCTCCGGCGAGGAAGGCGAAGCCCTGCTCCGAGGCCACCCGGCCCAGTTCGAGGAGGAGCCGCGCGTCCCCGGGCGCGGCTTCCAGCGCCGCCGAGAGGACGTCGACCGCCCCCTCGAAGTCGCCCGCCGCCCGGAGTTCGGCGGCTTTCGCCAGGGCGGCGGCGGGGTCGGCCGGTTCTCCGGCGGTGAAGGCGAACAGCAGCACGAACGCGGCGCGGATCACGAACCACCTCCATGGTTCTTCCCCCGGAGAGCATGAGGGGGGAAAGCGCGACCGGTCGAGGTTTTTCTTGTGCGCCCGCGCCGCCGGCCCCAAGAATGCGCAGCCTTCCGGGGGACCCATGACGGAAGCAACGAAGACTCTCGTGATCGTCGAATCGCCCACGAAGGCGCAGACCCTGCGCCGGTTCCTGGGCCCCGACTACGTCGTCGCCAGCAGCGTCGGCCACGTACGGGACCTGCCGGCCAACGCCTCCGAGATCCCCCCGAAGCTGAAGGGGGAGGCCTGGGCCCGCCTCGGCGTCAACGTCGAGAAGGACTTCGAACCGCTCTACGTCGTCCAGCCGGAGAAGCGGAAGACGATCGCGGACCTCCGGAAGAAGCTCGAATCCGCCGGCCGCCTCCTGCTCGCCACCGACGAGGACCGCGAGGGCGAGGCCATCAGCTGGCACCTCCTCGAGCTCCTGAAGCCGAAGGTGCCGGTCCGGCGCATGGTCTTCCACGAGATCACGAAGCCCGCGATCCTCAAGGCGATCTCCGAAACGAGGGAGGTCGACGACGACCTCGTGGACGCCCAGGAGACCCGGCGGATCATCGACCGGCTCTACGGCTACGAGGTCTCGCCGATCCTGTGGAAGAAGATCGCCCCGCGACTCTCCGCCGGCCGCGTGCAGAGCATCGCCATCCTCATGCTCGTGGAGCGCGAGCGGGCCCGGATGCGCTTCCGGGCCGCGGAGTACCATGATCTCGCCGCCCTGCTGCGCACCGCGCCGGGGCCCGTCTTCGAGGCCCGCCTCGCGACCCTCGGGGGCGCCCGGATCGCCACCGGGAACGACTTCGACCCGGACACGGGGAGCCTGAAGAACGGCGGCGCCGTGGTCCTCGGCCCGGAGGAGGCCGCCGCCCTGGCCGCGGAGATCCGCGGCGGCCCGCTCCGCATCCTCTCGAACGAGGAGAAGCCCTTCGTCCGCCGGCCGGCGCCCCCGTTCACGACCTCCACCCTCCAGCAGGAGGGGAGCCGGCAGTTCCGCTTCACCGGCCGGCGCACGATGAAGGCCGCCCAGCGGCTCTACGAGACCGGCTACATCACCTACATGCGGACCGACTCCACCGCGCTGTCCGCCGAGGCCATCAGCCTGACCCGCGACGCGATCCGCCGGACGTACGGACCGGAGTACCTCCCGGAGTCGCCGCGCTTCTACCGGACTTCCGTGAAGAACGCCCAGGAGGCCCACGAGGCGATCCGGCCCGCCGGCGACCGCGTGGCCCCCATCGCGGAGGTGGCCGCGAAGCTCGGCGGTGACGAGGCGCGGGTCTACGAGCTCATCTGGAAGCGGACCCTCGCCTGCCAGATGAAGGACGCGGTGGGCCGCCGCCGGACCGTCCGCGCCGGCGCGACGCTCGCCGGCGACCGCGAGGCGGTCTTCGTGGCGAACGGCAACTCCATCGACTTCCCCGGGTTCCTCCGGGCCTACGTGGAGGGCTCCGACGACCCCGAGGCGGCCCTCGCGGAGCGGGAGACCATCCTCCCGCCGGTCGCCGAGGGCGACACCGTGACCGCCGACGAGGTCCGGCCCGAGGCCCATCGAACGGTGCCGCCCCCGCGCCTGACGGAGGCCACGCTCGTCAAGGCCCTCGAGGAATCGGGCATCGGACGGCCAAGCACCTACGCCTCGATCATCGACACGATCGAGCGGAGGGAGTACACCTTCCGGAAGAGCACGGCGCTCGTTCCGACCTTCACCGCCTTCGCGGTCGTCTCCCTCATGGAGCAGCACTTCGCGACGCTCATCGACCCCGGCTTCACGGCGAAGATGGAGGACCGCCTCGACGCCATCGCCCGGGGGGAGATGGAACGGCTGCCCTACCTCCGGGAGTTCTACTTCGGGGACGGCATTCCGGGACTTCGGAAGATCCTCGACCGCAAGATCGCCGACATCGACGCCCGCCAGGTCTGCTCCTTCCCGGTGGGGACGGACGAGATGGGCCGGGAGGCCGTGGTCCGCGTGGGCCGCTTCGGCACCTACGTCCAGCGAGGAGAGGCCACGGCGCCGCTCCCGCCGGACTCCTGCCCGGACGAGGTCGACCTCCGGGTGGTCTCGGCGCTCCTCGAGGAGGCCGAGCGGACCCAGCAGCCCCTCGGCATCGATCCGGAGACGCAGCAGCCGATCTACCTGAAACGCGGGCGCTTCGGCCCCTACGTCCAACTCGGCAACGCGGTGAAAGGCAGCCGGAAGAAGCCGAAGATGGTGTCGCTCCTCGCGACCATGGACCCGTCGGCGGTGGATCTTCCGACCGCGCTGCGCCTCCTCTCCCTGCCGCGTTCCCTCGGCATCGATCCGGAGGGCCGCGAGGTCCTCGCCTGCACGGGCCGTTACGGCCCCTACGTGAAGCGCGGCGAGGAGAACGCGAGCCTGCGGACCGGGGACGACGTCCTGACGATCGAGCTCCCCCGCGCGATCGAGCTGTTCGCCCTGAAGGGCAAGCGCGGACGCCGGGCGAAGGGCGCCGAACCCCTCCGGGTCTTCCCGGCCGTGGAGGCGCTCGGCGGCGCGGACGTGAAGCTCCTCGAGGGGCGCTACGGCCCCTACGTCACCGACGGCAAGGTGAACGCCACGCTCCCGAAGGGTAGCGATCCCGCGGCGCTCACCGTGGAGCAGGCCGTGGACCTCCTGAAGGCGCGGGCCGAAAAGGGCCCCGCGAAGCGTCCCCCGCGGAGAAGGGCCCGGTAGCCGTGACTCCGGAGGGGGGGGCGCGGCTCCGCCTCCTCGCCGGTGCCGCCGCGCTCGCCGTGCTGTTCGGCCTCGGCTACGCCGTGGACCGCACCCCGGACTTCGACCCGCTCTTCCACTTCGAATCGATCCGGGCGGTGGTCCGGCCGGCGTTCGCGCTGGGCGTCGGCGCGATCCTCGCGCTCCTCGCCTTCCCGGCCGCCGCGGCGCGCGCCGCGGCCGGCGCCGCGCGGGTCGCCGCCGCCGTCCCCCGGCACCTGCGCCTCCCGCTCCTCGCCGCCGGCGCGACGGCGGCCTTCCTCCTCCTGCCCTCCCGGGACCTGTCGGGCGACGCGGCCGGCGCGCTGCTCCGGGCGGCCCGCGGGGAGGTCTACCCGTCGAACGCCCTCTTCGACTTCGCGCTCCGGGGGATCGTCCTCGCCACGGGCCTCGATCCCCTCGCCGCGGTCCGCCTGCTGGCCGCCCTCTCCGGCGCGGTCTTCGCCCTCGCCGCGACGGGGATCGCCCGGGCCTGCCGCCCCGACCCCGCGGGCCGCGCGACATTCACCGGGCTTCTCCTCGCCGGCGGGACGAGCGTCCTCTTCTTCGGGGACGTGGAGGTCTACGCGCCGCTTTCGGCGGCATTGGCGGTCTACCTGTGGCTCGCCCTGCGGCGTGTCGCGGGCCCTGGCGGCTTCCTCGGCGCGCCGCTCGCGGCCGGCGTCGCTTTCGCCTTCCACGGCTCCGCCGTGCTGCTCCTGCCCTCGCTCCTCTTCGCCGCCCCGGGCGGGCGCCCGAGGCTTCCCGGAGCGGCGGCACGGGCCGCGCTCTTCCTGCTGCCGCCGGCGGCGACGTTCGGCGCGCTCTTCTTCGGCCCCTGGGGCGGGAGCCTCCCGCCGCCGGGGCCGGAGCGCTTCGGGAGCTTCGCCGGCTCGATGGGTTCCGGGTTGCTGCTCCCGATCCTGCGCACCCCGCTGAACCTCACCTGCCGGTACGCGCTCCTCGACCTCGAACACCTCCTGGGAGTCGCGAACGTCCTGCTCCTCGCCGCGCCCGCCGGCCTCGCGCTCCTCCTCGCGGCCCGACGGATCCCCCGCGACCCGCTCCTCCGGCCGGTTCTCGCGGCGGCGGTCCCCCTCGCGCTCTTCCCCCTCCTCCTGAACGTCAGCTTCCCGCTGCGGTACGAACAGGCGCTCTTCGTCGCCGCCGGCCTCCCCCTCACGCTCGTCGGGACCATGGCGTTCTTCGGCCGGGACCGCGAGGCGCCCGGCACCGGCTTCGCGATGGTCCTCCTCGCGCTCCTCTGCCTCGTCCCGCCGGTCCTCGCCCGGCATGGGGGTCATGCGGAAGCCCGCCGGACGGCGGAGATCATGGCCGCCCTCCTCGCCTCCGCCGGCCGTCCGGAGGCGGCGGCGCGGTACGAAGCCGAGGCCGCGGCGCACGACCCGCGCGGGGCACGGGCCCTCTTCCGGGAGGCCAATCGCGCGGCCGGCGCCGGTGAACCGGAGACGGCGGAACGCCTCTACCGGGAGGTCCTGGCGCGGGAGCCCGGCCATCCCCTCGCGCTCGCGAACCTCGGCCTCACACTCGCCGGCG
>JALOQY010000091.1 GCA_025459285.1 Planctomycetota bacterium
GTGCTGGACGGCGGCCCGGAGCGTCACCTGCTCGCCCGGGGTGTCGAGGTCGGCGTCGCAGATCCCGTCCCCGAGGTCAGCGTCCGGCCGGTCCGCCGTCGAGTTGACCCAGAACTCCGCGGCCCCGGCGGGGGCCGCCAGGGCTCCCGCGAGGACCGTCACCAGGGCGAATACCATGCACGTGAGAACGCGCGGATGGTTCATCGGATGCTCCCTTCCCGCGGGGTATGGCGGCGTCGCCCCCCGTGTCGGATGAGGATACCGCGCGGCGCGGGAAACTCAAGCGTGCGCGAGAGCGTGAGCAGGGATCCCCCGCGAGCCGCGCCGGGACGAGGCGCGAGCAGCGCAAGGAGCGAGGAGGACTCGACCTTGCGGAGCCGGTCGAAGACGACGAGCAACGCCGCGATGCGAAGCGCATCGTGCCCGGCCCGGAGGGTTGTCGGCCCCGGCGCGCGAAGGTGTCGCGATTCCCGATGCGGGCTCGCTCGCGCCGGGGCCGACAGCGAGGCCGCGCGGGATCCCTGCTCACGCTCTGACGCCGGCGGGCCGCCATCGCCGGCAGATCCTTACCGTCCGTCGCGGTCCGGGGCGGCGAGGTCGAGCATCGGGATGGTCCCGTCATCATCCGCCACCGGCAGCCCGACGGCGGAAGCCCCTTGGCGACGGGCTGCTAGACCAGGTTCCTCCTCCGGCGGAGGATCCAGTCGGCGGTGAGGAGGGCGGCGAGAAGGAGGAGGAAGAGGGGACCGTCTCCGAGCGCGATCTCCTCGTGTTCGACGAGGGAGACGAGGGAGCCCCGGATGTCCGAGGCCACCTGCTCGGCGGAAGGCCCCCCCACGTAGCTCCGTCCGCCGGAAGCCCTCGCGATCGCGGCGAGCCTCTCCTCGTCGAGGTCCACGCGGTCGAGTTCCACCGACTCCGCGCCCACCGCGAAGCGCGCCGTGGCCCGGCCCAGCTCCTTCCCGTCTTTCGTCGCCTCGGCGCCAAGCTCGTACGCGCCCGGCGCCAGCGCCCGGAAACGGTCTTCGAAGTGGCCGGCCACGCGGGGGACCGGCCGGGGTGCGAGCTTCCGTTCGCCCCCCGGCCCGGAGAGGGCGATCCGCAGCTCGGCGTCTTCCACCGGCGCCCCCGCCGCGTCCCGCACCCGCGCGCGGACGCGCACGGTCTCCCCGATCCGGTACTCCGGCCGGTCGGAAAAGACGGCCACGGCCTCCCCGGCCGCACTCACCTCCGGCTCCTCCTCCAGGAGCCAGCGCAGCACCTGCCCCCAGAACCTCCGGTAGAACCCCTCCGGCCCGCCGAGTTCCCGGCTGCGGTACCAGACCCAGGAGGTGTCGCCGGTGAACGCCACCGAGCGCCCCTCGCCGTAGAGCTGCGCGGCGAGCACGATACCCCTCCGTGCGCCGTCGGCCCCCTCGGCATGGAGCAGGACCTGCGCGCCGGGCTTCTCGTTCTTCACCGCGGTGAGCCCCTCGAGACCCGGGCGGGCCGCGCCGAGGAAGAAGGGCTCGAGGCCGGAGAGGATCGGGTGGACCCGGCCCTCCGGGGTGAGGGCGAGCGAGACGGGCTCCTCGACCTGGCCGTCCCCGGCGGCGATGAAGACCGGGAGCACCTCGGCGAGGGACGTCGCCGCGTAGCCCCCGGCCCCGTAGGCGTGGTAGCCGCCGAGCGCGAGGAGTCCGCCGCCCTTCTCCACGAACCCCCGGAGGAGTTCGAGGGAGGCGGCCGGCACGGACTCCGCGGCCACGTCCCCGAGGATCACGACGTCGAAGCGGTCGAAGTCGGCGGCCGTCCCCGGCAGGCCCCGGGAGAGGTCCGCGCCATGGGCGTCCCCGTTCACGACGAGGCGGCCCTGACCGGGGTGCAGCACGGAGGTCAGGTCGAGCGCCGGGTCGCGGGCGAGGAAGTCGCGGAGGAACCGGGCCTCCCATCGGAGCGTGGCATCGAAGTAGAGGACCGCCGCGCTCCGCTCGCGCACCGTGAGCGGGAAGCTCCGCTCGTTGTTCCCCGTCACGGCCTCGTCGCCGCGGAGGGGGATCTTCACGCGGTACGTCTTCGTTCCGGCGCCCTCGGGGACGAAGCGCAGGGCCGCGCGGACCGGTGCTTCCTCGGCGAACTCGACGGTTTCCGAGACGATCTCGCGGTCGCCCTCGACGAGGAGCACGCGGACGGTGCGGTTGCCGGGATCGGAGAGGTCATAGCCGTCGCTGCGCACGGTCGCCTCCACCACGACGGTGTTGCCGGCGAAGGCCGTTTCCGGAGCCGCGAGGTCCGCGATCGCGAGGTCCTTGCGCCTCGTCCCCGCGCCGGCCCGTGAGCCGAAGCCCACCGCGTAGACCGGCACCCCGGCCTCCGTGGCCGCCGCGGGCGCGTCGCCTCCGGCATTGTCGGCGCCGTCGGTGAGGAGGACCACGGCGGCGACCTCGCCGGCGGGGGCCGCCTGCGCCGCCCCGCGCAGCGCCACCGCGAGGTCGGTGAGGTTCCCGCCCGGCAGCGTCTCCCCGGCGACCTCCTCCGCGCGCGCCGCGCGAACGGCGGTGTCGAAGGCGAGGAAGGAGAGGCGGAAGTCGCCCGAGAGGAGCGGCACGAGGCCGGAGCCGGGCCGGGAGAGGAACTCCGCGGCCACGCGATGGCGCGGCCGGCTCTCCCATGAGTCGGGGATCGCCATGGAGCGGGAGCGATCGATCAGCACGACGACGGAGAGGTCCTCCGTGCGCAGGCGATCCCGGACGAGACGCGGGTCGAGAACGAGCAGCGCGACGAGGATCGCGGCGGGGACGCGGAGGAGGTGGAGCAGGCGGATCGTGCGCGCGTCCGCGGCGCCGCGGAGCGCGCGGGCCGTGAGGATGGCGAGGCCCGCGGCGGCGAGGAGCAGGAGGAGCCCGATCGGTACGGAGAGGGGCGAGGCGAAGCGGAGGCTCATCGGGGGGCCTCTCCGGCGGCCTTGCGGTCGGCGCGCGCCACGGAGATCCGGTTGGCGAACCATCCCTCGAAGAGGAGGAGCAGGAGCGCGCCGGCGAGGAGGAAGGGCCACAGCGGGCGGCCCTCACGGTCGCGGGAGAGGCGGGCCTCGAACTCCGGCAGGGTCCGCACGACGCTGAACCGGTCGGGGCCGAAGCGCTCGGCGAGCAGGGCGGGGTCGGCGCGGGTCAGGTCGCCCTCGCGGGGGTCCGGGTTGACCGCGAACAGGTAGTCGCCCGCGCCGCTGCCCTTCACGCGCCAGATCCCGGGGACGAGGAGCGGCGCCGTCGAAAGCTCCATCCCCTCGCCGGCGGGCCGGGTGACTTCGCCGCGCGGGTCGGTGACCTCCGGTGGCGCCGAAGCGCCCGCGGCCGCCGGGATCTTCGCCGTCTCGCCGACGAGGCGGTCCGCCGCTCCCGGCTCTCCGCCCGCGAGGAGGAGGAGTGCGCGGTGGAGGAGCGGGAGGAAGAGCGGCCGGAGGGGGAGATTCCCCCAGTCGGCGTCGGCGGTGACGGTGAAGAGGAGGACGCGCCCGCGGCCCGAGGCCTTCTCGAGGAGGAACGGCGCGCCGCTCGACAGCCGCGAAACGACGCGGCCCCCGGCGGGCGCGGGGTCGGCGCCGAGGGCGCGCCGGGCGTGGACCCGGGCGAGGTCGGCGAGCGCCTCCGGGGGCAGCCCCTCGAACAGTGGGTGGGCGCGGTCCGTCTCCCCGAGGAGGATCACCTCGTCGGGGTCGGTGCCGAGCTGGGGGGGCGGCGAGAGCACGGCGGGCAGGAGCCCCTCCGCGGGGTCCGGGGGGAAGTCGCGGTTCCATTCGTCGGGCCGGACGCGGCTGCCTCCGAAGAAGAGGGCGCCGCCGCCCCCGCGGACGAAAGCCCTGAGCGCCGCCGCGGCGCGGGGCGGGAGCGAGGCGACGTTGGCGAGGACGACCGCCCGGAAGGGCCTCAGGTCCTCGTCCGCGAGGGCGTCGGTGGTGACGACCTTCAGGTTGAAGGGGCTTCGCACCTTCTCGGCGCCCATCTCCTCCGGGGAGAGCGCGGCGCGGAGGAAGAACGCCTCGTCCTGCCAGGAGAGGGGGGAAGGGTCGCCGTTCACGAGCAGCACGGGGACCCGCGACAGCACGGGCACGGTGAACCACCGCACGTCGTCGGCGGGCAGGTCGTCGGGGACGATCGTGATCCGGCCGGCCTCGGCGCCCGGCGTCTCCACCCGGGCCGTGAAGGCGACCCGGGCCGTCTCTCCCGCCGCGATCGACAGCGGGCGGTCCTCGATCCGCTCGTCGCCGATGGTGAGCGAGACGCGGGTCGCGACGCCCGCCGGGCCGTGGTTTTTGATCTCCGCCGTCACCCGCTGCGGCTCGCCGGCCAGCGCGACCTCCCCGGCTCGCGCCGAGACGACGGTCAGGTTGGCCGGAGCCGGAGCGCCCACGTCCACGGCGAGCACCCGGATACCGGCGTCCCGCGGATCCGAGGGGAGCCGCTCGGCGAGAGCCTTCACCGCCGAGAGCTGGAAGTCGGTGACGAGGAGGAGTTCCCGATTCGGCTCGGGGGCCTCCCGGAGGATCTCCATGGCCTTCGCCCCGGCGGCGAGGAGGTCGGCGGAGACGAGGGAGGGGCGCGCCGCCCCGAGCCTCCGGCGCAGGGCGGCGAGGTCCGTGGTCGGGGTTTCGCCGCCGGGGTCGGAGGCGTTGAGGATCGCCGCACGGTCGCCGGCCCGGAGCGTCCGGAGCGCGCGAAGGCCGGCCTCCACCGCCGCCTGGAAGCGCGTGACCCCCTTCTCCCGGGCCTCCATGGAGTAGGAGTCGTCGATCAGGAGCACGGCGCAGGTGGCCCCGCCGGCGGCCTCGGCGCCGGTGAGGACGGGCCGCGAAACCCCCAGGGCGAGGGCGACGAAGAGCGCCATCCGGGCCGCCAGAAGGAGGTACTCCTCGAGGCGCCGGCGGCGGATCGTCCGGGCCGGGACCATCCGGAGGAACCGCAGCGTGGCGATGGGGAGGATCTTCGCCCGGCGCCGGTGCATGAGGTGGACGACGATCGGGAGGGCCGCGGCGAGGAGTCCCGCGAGCAGGGCCGGTGCGAGGAACGACACACCCATCGCCGGTCACCCCACCCGGGCGCGTTTGGTGAGGAACGCGGCCAGGAGCGTCTCGTAGGGGACCGAGGTGTCGGCGAGCACGTAGTCGATCCGCGCCTCCGCGCAGCCCTTCCGGAAGGTGTCGACGAAGGCCCCGAAGGCGGCGCGGACCTCGCCCCGGATCGCCTCGGGGAGGACCTCCAGGCGCTGGCCGGTCTCCATGTCGCGAAAGACCGTGAGCCCCCGGAAGGGGAAGTCCCGCTCGTCCGGGTCCACGAGGTTGAAGACGATCACCTCGTGGCGCCGGTGACGGAAGTGGAGGAGGCCGCGCAGGATCTCCGCCGGATCGTCGAACAGGTCGGAGATGAGGATGACGAGGCCGCGCCGCTTCGCCATCTCCGCGAGGTCGTGGAGCGGCTTCGCGATGCCCGTGGTCTCGGAAACCTGGATCTTCTCGAGCTGGGTGAGGATCTCGCGGAGGTGGAGCGCGCCGGCCCCGGGGGGGAGCACCTTGCGGATCCGGTGGTCGAAGGTGGCGAGGCCCACGGTGTCCTGCTGCCGGATCATCAGGTAGGCGAGGGACGCCGCGAGGAAGGCCGCGTAGTCCTGCTTCACCTGGCCCGAGGAGGCGTAGCCCATGGACGCGCTCGTGTCGAGGAGCAGATGCGCGCGGAGGTTGGTTTCCTCCTCGAAGAGCTTCACGTAGAGCTTCTCGGTCTTGCCGTAGGCCTTCCAGTCGAGGTGCTTCAGGTCGTCCCCGGGGACGTACTTCCGGTACTCCGAGAACTCCACCGAGGAGCCGTGGAACGGCGAGCGGTGGAGGCCGGCGATGAACCCCTCGACCACGCCGCGGGCGACGAGGGGCAGGTTCATCACCCTCGTGAGCGCCTTCGGGTCGAGGTAGCGGTACTTCACGACCGGTAGTCCTTCTCCGAGGGCTCGGGGACGGCGCGCAGGAGCTTCTCGATCACGTCCTCCACCCGGACCCCCTCCGAGTCGGCGTTGAAGTTCGTGAAGATCCGGTGGCGGAGGACGGGGGGCGCCATGGCCCGGACGTCCGCGCAGGTGACGTTCACGCGCCCGTCGAGGATGGCGTGGGCCTTCGCGCCGAGGACCATGTACTGCGCGGCGCGCGGGCCGGCGCCCCAGGAGAGCCACTCCGTCACGAAGTCCGGTGCCTCGGGCGTCTTCGGTCGCGTGGCCCGGGCGAGCGCCGCGGCGTACGTGGCTACGTGGCGGCTCACGGGCACGCGGCGCACCACGCCCTGCAGCGCGAGGATGTCCTCGCCGGAGAGGACCGGCCGGGGATCGGCGGCGGCGTCCCGGGTGGTGGCGAGGACGATGTCCACCTCCTCCTCTTTCGGGGGGTAGCCGATCCGGATGTGGAACATGAACCGGTCGAGCTGGGCCTCGGGCAGGGGGTAGGTGCCCTCCTGTTCGATGGGGTTCTGCGTGGCGAGGACGAAGAACGGCGGTTCGAGCCGGTGGGTGGTCCCGCCCATCGTCACGCGGTACTCCTGCATCGCCTCGAGGAGGGCGGCCTGCGTCTTCGGCGGGGTCCGGTTGATCTCGTCGGCCAGGAGGATGTTGGTGAAGACCGGCCCCTTGAGGAACTTGAAGAACCGCTGGCGGGTGTCGGGCGCCTCTTCCAGGACCTCGGTGCCGGTGATGTCGCTCGGCATGAGGTCGGGGGTGAACTGGATCCGCCGGAAGTCGAGCTTCAGCACCTTGGCGAGCGTGGAGACGAGGAGCGTCTTGGCGAGGCCGGGGACGCCCTCGATGAGGCCGTGGCCGCGGCAGAAGAGCGCGATGATCACCTGGCGGATGACCTCGCGCTGGCCGATGATGACCTTCGCCACCTCGTGTTCGATCGCTTCGCGGCTGCGCTTCAGGCGCTTCACGACCTCCAGGTCGTCGCCCGCGGCGAGGGAGGGCGGCGGGACGGGGGCGGACGCGATGGGGCCGGTCGGTTCCCCGGCGCCGGCGTCGAAGACGAGGACGATGTCCCCGAGCTTGACCGTGTCGCCGGCCTTCAGGGCCCGCTGCTCGACCTTCTCGCCGTTCACGATCGTGCCGTTCGTGCTCATGAGGTCGGTGACGAGCCAGTCCGCGCCCTCGCGGAAGACCTGGGCGTGGTTGCGGGAGATGCCTTCGAAGTTCAGGCGGATCCCGCACTTCTCGTCCCGGCCGATCGTGACGATCTCCTTGGCGAGCGGGAAGGCCTCGCCGGCGTTGGGCCCCTGCCGTACGACGAAACGGGCCATGCGACCTCCCTTTGTCGTGGACCCCCTGAGTGTAGCGGCCGTGACCGGGCCGCTCCGGTTTTCCGCCGCGGGCAGGAGCCTCCGTTGAGGGCGGGAAGAATGACCCTGGGTCATTCTTCCCGCCCTGTCAGTGGGTCATCGCGTGGACGATGGCGTTCACGGCCACTTTCAGCGCATCGGAGGCGGAGAGGCCGCGCGTGAAGGGGTGGTCCACGCCCTCCCAGCCGTTGCCGAGATCGTAGCGGCTGTAGAGGACCCGGAGCACGCCGTCGATCTCCACGCCCTCCATCTCCGGGCGCGTGAGCCCCGGGCGCTCGCGGGTCACGAGCGGGGTGTAGGCGATCTCCGTGGCGTCGAGGTGGGCGCTGAAGACCGGATGGTCCGCGGCGAGAGGCCGGAGGGGCTTGTCGGGCAGGATGCGGCGGATCTCCCTGCGGAACGCCGCGTCGAAGGACTGCCGGCCGCAGCAGGCGTCGGCCAGCAGGAATCCGCCGCTCTCGAGGAACGCCCGCAGGTTCGCGGCCTCCGCGTCGGAAAACCGGAAGTCGTCGTGGCCCGTGATGTAGAGGAACGGGACGCCCGTCAGGTCGTCGGAGGGGGCCACGGAGACGCGCTTGAACTTCACGGTGGCCGAGGTGAGCTGTGAGACGGCCCGAAGCAGGTTGGCCGCCGCCGAGGGGTCCGGGTCCCAGTCGCCGCCGTGACGGACCTGGGCGAAGACGAAGTCGCCGCGGGCGCGTTCCTCGGATTCGTAGTAGACCTTGGTCCGTGACAGGAACTTGCCGAGGGGCAGTTCGGCGAGCGCGTAGGCGATCAGGTTCACGCCGATCCGCGCGGCGTCCCCCGCGGACCACGAGGGGCACTGCGTGTGCTGCACGTTGGCGAAGCCGCAGGTGAGGCAGAGCGGCGAGAGGATGACGCCGGTGCGGCAGCCGAAGTCGATGCCGAGGAGGTACGGCAACCCGTCGTCGTGGCCCTTGACGAAGGGGGAGTAGGCCACCTGGTCCACGTCGTAGACCGAGTGGTAGACCGGGTGGTCGGGGGGGAGCGGCTTCAGGGGCTGGCCGGGGAAGACGCGCGCCATCTCCTGCATGAAGGCCACGGAGAAGGCCGGCGTCCCGTGGCAGGCGACGCCGAGGATCGTGCCGCCGAGCACGACGTACTCGCGGAGGGCCACGCGCTGCTCGGGAGAGAGGTTCAGCTCGCCGTGCCCGGTGAAGTAGAGGATCGGCAGCTCGTCGGGGTCGCGGGAGAACGTCTCGAGGTCGGTGACCTCGAAGCGGTATCGGGTGCCGAGGGCCGAGGCCACGCGGCCGAGGAGCACGGGGAGGTCGCCCTTCTCGCTCTCCCAGTCGTTGATGAGGAAGCTGTCGCCGTCGGCGTTCGTCCAGAGGCGCGTCCCGCCGTAGCGGATCTTCCCGACGAGCGCCGGTGGGGCCGGCTCGCGCTTGCGCTCGGTCCGGCGCAGAGGGGTGGCCGGCAGCGGAAGAGGCGGGAACGACTCGCCGCCCTTGATCCGCTTCGGCGCCGCCGGCGGCGGACCGTGGTCGGCCAGGACATCCGGCAGCAGGATGAGGAGCACGAGGAGTGCGCGCACGAACCGTGGCATGGGCCCTCCGGCGCAGGGTGACACCGGAATGATACCCCACGGCGGCGCGGTGCGGGGGGAGGAAAGTCCATGTCGCGGGCGGTTCCGCGTATTGCTCACGCTCCGAGTCGGGGCGCATGTCCCCCGTCGCGGGACGGTCGAAATCGGACTTCCCCTCGCGTGGGTGATCGCACCGCGCGCGCGGCGCCGCCGCCACCCCGGCGGGTCCCTCGGGTCCTGACCTCCGGGACCGCTCCTTCCTCTGCTGGCGCGGGAGGTGCGTCTCCGGTAGAACGTGCTCATGCGCCGCTCAGCTCTACTCGCCATCCTCTGCCTCTCCGCCGTCGCCTCCGCCGCGGAGGAGGGGTTCCTCTTCCGGGACGGTGACCGGGTCGTCTTCTTCGGCGACAGCATCACCGAGCAGAAGCTCTACACGCGCTACCTCGCGCAGTTCACGGCGTGCCGGTATCCGGAGCGCGACGTCCGGTTCTTCAACGCGGGCCTGGGCGGCGACACCGCGAAGGGTGGCCGGGGGCGCCTCGACCGCGACGTGCTCTTCCTGAAGCCGACGGTCGTGACGCTCTTCTTCGGGATGAACGACGGCGGCTACCGGCCCCCCGACGACGGGGTGGCGGCCACCTTCCGCGAGAACCTCGAAGGCATCGTGGCGGACTTGAAGGGTGCGGGGGTGCGGGTCGTCGTCTTCTCGCCCGGTTGCGTGGACGACACGGTGAACGCGCGGCTCGCGGGCTCCCGGTACAACGAGACGCTCTCGGGCCTCGCGATGACCGCGCGCGAGGTGGCGGCCGCGGCGGGCGTGCCGTTCGTGGACGTCCACCGGCCGATGCGCGAGCTCCTCGAGGCACGGGTCGCCGCGGGGGCGGCCGACTCGCTCGTCCCCGACGGCGTCCATCCGAACGACCGGGGTCACCTCCTGATGGCCGCCATCATGCTGCGCGGCCTCGGGGCCGAGCCGTACCCGCCCCTCGGCTCCTTCGACATCAAGAGCGGCCGGGGGGAGGGCCTCGAGCGCGTCTTCGAGGAGCGCGAGGACGTGTACCTGAGGGCGACCGCGGCCGCGCCGATGCCGTTCTTCCGGGCGGCCGGCTCCGAGGAGACCGCCGCGCTCTGCGGCCTCCTCGACCTCGTCAGTCCGCGCCTCACGGCGAAGGGTCTCCCCGCCGGCGCCTACGAGGTCTCCTTCGAGGACGCGGACCCGGTGAAGTTCACCGCCGCGGAACTCGCCCGCGGGGTGGCGCTCCCCATCCGCGGCTTCGAGCGCGCGAAGACGGTCCACGACTTCATCGAGAAGCGGGAGGCGAACTACTCGACGCTGTGGCGCACCATCCGGATCGGCAGCGCGGACATCGCCGGCGCGGAGGAGGCCGTGAACGGGCTCATGGCCCTCGACGCGGGCTACCACGGGAAGGCGCGCGAGGCCGCGCAGCCGATCGTGGGGGCCACGATCCGCCTCTCCCGGGCCCCCGCCGGCGAGAACCTCGCTCTCGGGAAGAGATACGAGTGTTCGGATCCGAATACCTACGGCTGGGGTGCCGGCGGCCTCACGGACGGGGACTGGACGGGGGACAACCGCCACTGCTTCGCGACCGGGGCCGACCCGGGACTTCCGAAGAGCGTGACCGTGGACCTCGAGAAGGCCGCGCGGATCTCGGCGGTGCGGCTCGGTGTCCCGCCGTTCGGCTCGACGCGGACGGTGCGGATCGCCGTGAGTCAGAAGGGGACGGAGTGGCGTCCCGTGGGAGCGGTGGAGTTCGCCCAGCGGGCGGCGGAGCGGCGCCTGGTGACGTTCTCCCCCGTGACGGCGCGGTACGTCCGCCTGGTCTTCGAGGACCGCTGGCCCGAAGAGGTCCAGTTCCCGCCGCCCTTCGCCTTCGTGACCGAACTCGAGGTCTTCCCGGAGAAGTGACCGCGGCCTCGGGGAGATCGCCGGATCGTCACGGCTGCGGGGGGGTGTCGAAGCCGGCCCAGCAGTTCGAGGTGGAAATTGAGGTGTTGCCGGCGGCCTTCGCGTAGAGGAAGAGCTGCATCCGGTAGCCGGAGAGGCCGCGGTACGCAAGGAGGAGGAGCGCGCGCCCCAGCGGGACCGCCGCCTGCCACGGCAGGTCGACCCGGCGCTCGGACAGGTCCTCGTCGGTGATCGTGGCGAAGACCTCGCGGAGCTTCTCCTTCTGCTCCGCCATCGCCCGGGGGAAGTCTTCCGGCGCGAGCGTCTCTGAACTCTTCGCCGCCGCGGTGTAAGGCTCCCAGTCGCCGCCGATGAGCGCCGCCGCGAAGCCGTGGCCGCAGAAGCTCAGGTAGCGCAGCAGATCGCGGGTGTCCCGCTGGGCGGGGGAGGGCCGGTAGTCAAGCCCCCCCTCCGGGAGCTTCCCGAAGAGGTGGAGGCAGATGTCGCATTCGAACAGCATCGCGTCAAGCAGGTCCTTCGCTCCGAGCATGTCAGACTCCTTGTGAGCGTGCTATCCTAAGGGGCCGCGCAAGAACGACCTCGCAGCCTGTCGGCCCGGGCCCGGCATTCGCTCGCGCGAGGCGTCCTTCCCGGCCGGGGCCGGTAACGGGGCCGCGCGGGACTTCTTCTCCGCCTCTGACACGGAGCGGACCCGGTCGAGCGCCGCAGGCGGACCGGCGGCGAACGGGGGTCGCCGGATGGCGAGACGTCGGACGGGGGGGGGCATGAAGACAGCGACCGGATCATCGGGGGGCGGGGACCGGGTGAGGATCGCCGTCAAGACCGAGGGCGGAGCGGAACGCGAGGTGCCCCTCGTCATCGGGGTGCTGTCCGATCTTCTCGGCACGCCGCGCGAGGGGGCGGCGACGCCGCGGGGCTTCGAGGAAGTGGAGATCGGCACCCTCGGCCGCTTCCTCGCCGGCGTGCGCCCCCGCATCGCGTTCGCGGTGCCCGATCCGGCTCGCGACGGGCAGGCGCGGCCGGTGGAGCTGGGGTTCGCGAGCCTCGCCGACTTCACGCCGGCCGCAGTGGCGGGACGGGCCGGTCCGGGGGACCGGGAGTGGCTCGCGCTCATCCTCGGTCACGAGGAGTTCCGCCGGATCGAGGCCGCGTGGCTCGGGCTCCGGTACCTGCTCGAGCGCACCGCGGGGATCGAGGGGCTCCGGGTACGCGTCCTTCCGATCGCGAAGAGGGACCTCGTCGCCGGCGCCGGGGACGACCCCGATGGCCATCGAAGCGCCCGGCTCTTCCGGCTGGTGTGCGAGGAGACCTATGGGCTCCCCGGCGGCGAGCCGTTCGCGTGCCTCGTGGGGGACTTCGCCTTCGACCACTCTCCGGAGGACGTGCGGATCCTCTCCACCGTGGCGAGGATCGCCGCCGAGGCCCACGCGCCATTCGTGGCCGGCGCGGCGCCGACCCTCTTCGGCGCCGGCTCCTGGGCGGAGGTCGCCGGGTTGACCGCGGTGGCGAAGGCGCTCGACGGGCCGCGGCACGCGGCGTGGCGGGCGCTGCGGCGCGAGGACTCTTCGCGGTACGTCGCTCTCACCATGCCCCGCCTCCTCCTGCGCGCGCCGGCCGGGGACCGGCTCGCCCTGCACGGCAACGCGGCGTTCGCCCTCGCCGCGAACGTCGCCCGGGCCCACGCTCTGAAGGGGTGGTGCGCGCGGATCCGGGGCCCGGAGGCCGGCGGAGCGGTGGAAGGACGGCCGGAGCATTCTCCCCCGCCGGACGGAGGGTGGACGAACCCCGCGGAGACCGCCCTCACCGAACGCGCCGAGCCCGACCTCGTCCGGTGCGGGCTCCTGCCGCTCGTGCAGGCCCGGGGCCAGGACCTGGCGGTCTTCTTCTCCACGCAGACTCTCTTCGAGCCGCCCCTCGCCGATGGGATCGCGGAGACGGCGACGGCGATCCTCTCCTCGCGACTCCACTGCATCCTGCCGTGCTGTCGGTTCGTCCACGCCCTGAAGATCCTCGTCCGGGACCGCCTCGACTCTTTCCGGGACCGGGCCCGCATGGAGGAGGAGCTCAACCTCTGGCTCTCGCGGTTCGTCGAGCCGGACCCCGCGCGCGAGCCGGGACCGGGGCGGCCGCTCTCCGCCGCGAGCGTCTCGCTCCG
>JALOQY010000410.1 GCA_025459285.1 Planctomycetota bacterium
AAATCACCGAGTGGTATACTAATGAAAACGAAAAGTTGATGAAGCAAATGTTGGAGGAATCTGAGAAGAAGGCTGCCGAAGAAAAGTAATGTTTCGTTCAATTCACGGCTCAACCGCACTCCACAAAGCATCATATCGTCCGTCATATTTATTCGTCGTGAGGGGGAAGTTGATCGCCAAGGTGGGCCGCAACTTCTTCTTATCGTATTCATAGCATGCCCCCGCTACCAACCCAACCTCCTCGTGCTCGATCTCGATCTCGATGGCGATGAGAAGGCGGCGTTCGGCAAGTGGGCGGAACCAGCAGGCAGGCCGCTCGCTGACGGTTCGACTCGCTCCGCTCGCTCACCGCAGTCTGCTCGCGGCTCCGACGGCAGGGCGTTCAGTCAAAAAAACGTCTCGGCGTCCTCGGCGACCTCGGCGGTGAATCCCTCCGGGGCTCCGGCGCGGTCCGCACGTCGCGGTCGGCTCCATCCGCCACGGGGGGGCGCTCGCTCCCGGCAACCGGTATAATCCCAGCCCCCGCCCCCGGCACGGCCGCCGCGAGCCGCGGTTTCGGCGGGAAGCACCGGAGAAGAGATGGATCCCGAGGTTTCCGGAACCGAGCCCGGCGACAGGCCGGCCGTCCGCCTCGTCCGCCGCGGAGCCGGACTCGCCGCCCTCCTGGCGGCGCCCCTGCTCCTCGCCTCGGGCGGCGGGGAGGGAGCCACCGCGCCCGGGAGCCTGTCGATCATCGCGGGCATCGCCGCGTGCATGGTCGCGGCGAGCGCCGCGGGCATCCTCATGCGCCTGCTCCGCCAGCCGGCCATCCTGGGCTACATCCTCGCCGGCGTCGCGGTCGGCCCCCTGGGCCTCCGGGTCCTCGAGGACGCGGCGGAGATCGAAACCATATCCGAGATCGGGCTGATCCTCCTCCTCTTCATGATCGGCCTCGAGATCGACCTCCGGCGCATGTTCTCGGCCGGGCGCCTCGTGCTCGTGCCCGGGATCCTCCAGTTCCCCCTGTGCGCCGCGGCCGGATGGGCGCTCCTCGCGGGGCTGTCCGCGGCGGGGCTGTCCTTCGGGTCCGGCGCCTGGGCGGTCCCCTACGTCGCCGCCGCGATCGCGATGAGCAGCACGATGATCGTGGTGAAGCTCCTGTACGACAAGCGGGAGCTGGACACGCTCCCGGGGCGCATCACGGTGGGCATCCTCGTGTTCCAGGACCTCTGGGCGATCGTGCTCCTCGCCGTGCAGCCGAACCTCGCGGACCCCCGCCTGCTCCCCGTCCTATGGACCTTCGGGAAGGGCGCGCTCCTCGTGGGCGCCGCGTTCCTCGCGAGCCGGTACGCGCTCCCCGTGGTGTTCCGGATGCTCGCGAAGGTCCCGGAGCTCCTGCTCGTCCTTTCTCTCGGCTGGTGCTTCCTGGCGGGGCTCGCGGCCAAGGCCGCGGGGCTCTCCATGGAGATGGGCGCCCTGATCGCGGGGGTCTCCCTCGCCACCTTTCCCTACAACCTGGACGTCATCGCCCGCGTGGTGAGCATCCGCGACTTCTTCATCACGCTGTTCTTCGTGGCGCTGGGCCTGCAGATCCCGAGGCCCGAGCCCGCGGCGCTGGTCGCGGCCGCGGCCGTGGTGGCCGCCGTGTTCGCCACGCGCGCCGTCGGGGTCTTCGGGCTCCTCGAGGCCCTGCGGGCCGGCCACCGCGTCTCCCTCCTGCCGGCCCTGAACCTCTCCCAGGTGAGCGAGTTTTCCTTGGTCATCGTGGCCCTCGGGGTCAAGCTCGGCCACGTGGGCCCCGAGACGCTGGCCTGCACGCTCTGGGCGTTCTCGATCCTCGCGGTCGCGTCCACGTACCTCGTCGCCTGGAACCACGGGATCCAGTCGGCCGCGACGCGGATCCTGTCCGCCGCGGGCTTCCGCGACGCGGCGGGCCTCGCCCCGGACGAGGCCCGGGCGGCGGACCGCCGGCCCGTCGTGCTCCTCGGGTTCTTCCGGACCGCCAGCGCCTTCCTGGACGAGGCGACCCGAAAGCGCCAGGGCCTCCTCCCCCTCGTCAAGGTGGTGGACTTCAACCCCGAGTGCGTCCGCGACCTCGAGGCGCGGGGCATCCCCTGCGTGTACGGCGACGTCGCGCTGCGGTCCACCCTGGAGCACGCGGGCCTCGCGGACGCCAAGGTCCTCGTGTGCACCCTGAGCGACTCGATCCTGCGCGGCTCCACGAACAAGAAGGTCCTCCAGCTGATGAGGGAGATCTCTCCCGGGGCGCAGAGGATCGTCACGGCCGAGAGCCCCGGGCAGGCGATGGAGCTCTACGAGGCCGGGGCGGACTTCGTCCTCCAGCCCTCCGCCGTGTCCGGGTCCGCGGCGGCCGTGGCGGTCGAGCAGGCCCTCTCCGGGACCCTCGCCGGCATGCGCGCCGAGGCGATCGCCGACCTCGCCGAGCGGCGCGAGGTCCTTTCCCGCACCTCGAGCCAGCGGATCCTGCGGTCGAAGTGAGGGGGAGCCGGCGGGGAGTTCGAGTCCCGGGGAGCCGGTGCGCGCCCGGGGGGGCAGGATCCGCGCCGGAGGAGCGGGTTCCGGCGGTCAGGCCCAGGTGATGCGGAATTCCGTGACGCCGTCGCCCTCGGTCATCGAGACCGGAACCTCGACCCGGACGGACTTGCCGCCGGAGATCTCGATGGCCCTCTGCATCCACCCGCAGATCCGCTCCTCGACGACCCGGAAGCGCTGCGGGAACTGAGTCATGCGGACCACCGCGCGCCCCGCCCCGTTCTCCAGGACCTCCATCGCGCTCGGCCGGTAGTAGGTGGGCAGGATGGTCCCGGCCTTCTTCACGATGACGGCGGGGGACCCGAGCTTCACGAAGACCCGGTAGATCCCCCGCAGTCCCTGGTCGGCGCTGAACCGGCCGGATTCCCGCGCGCCCTCGAGGTCCCCCCGGAAGAAGAGGTCGCAGATCCTCGCGACCGGCTCGACGAGCGCCGTCTTCAGGGGGTACCACTCGGTGGCGAGGATCGGCGACGCGATCACGGACTTCGCCCCCGGGGAGAGCGAATCCAGGAAACGCCGCTCCCCGTCTGCCCCGAATGCCGTCTTGACGAACGGACGGATCGTCGCGATGGCGCTGCCCTTCACTTCCATCCCAACCCCCTCCGACCCGAAACGCCGTCTCCCGGGCGGCCGCGAACCGGCGTCCGAAGCGCTCGGCGGATCCCGACATCATACGAAATCCTGCGCGGCGTCCACTTTTTCACAGCCGGAACCGCGGCGCGATCGCGTCCGCCACGGCGAGCCCCTCGGGCGCGAGGCGCAGGACGTCCCCGTCGAGGACCGCGAGGCCCTCCGCCGCCAGGCGCCCGACGAGCGCCGCATTGGTTTTCCGGAATCCGGGCGACAGGTCGCGCTCGATCGCCGCGAGGTCCGCGCCGGAAACGGTCCGCAGGCCGAGGAAGAGCCGCTCGAGCGCCCGCTGGGCCGCGTTCAGGGTCTCGGACCCGCCGGGCGGATCCCGGCCGTCCTCCAGGGCGGCGACGTATCCCTCGAGGTCCGGATCGTTCCACGAGCGGACCGGGGGACGGAACGAATGCGCCGCGGGCCCGAACCCGAGGTAGGGCGCGCCGGCCCAGGTTTTCGCGTTGTGGCGGCAGCGGAGCGCGGGGGACCGCGCGAAATTCGACACCTCGTAGAACGGATACCCGAGTTCCGCGAGCCGGCGCAGGGTCGCCAGGAACAGGCCGCGCGCCTCCTCCTCCCCGACCGGCTCGAGCCGCCCCTGCGCTCGGAGGTCCCCGAGAGGGGTTCCGTCCTCGACGCTCAGGGCGTAGCACGAGAGATGCTCCGG
>JALOQY010000411.1 GCA_025459285.1 Planctomycetota bacterium
CCCGACGGCACCGGAGACAGGGTACGGGTACATTCTGGCGGGCGAGGCCGTGGCGGAGCATGCAGTGGCTCGCCGCTGCCAGCGATTCACCGAGAAGCCCGACCGGACGACGGCAGAGCGATTCGTCGCGGACGGCCGGTACTACTGGAACAGCGGGATCTTCCTGTGGTCGGCCGCGACGCTTCTGAAGGCGGTCGCGCTGCACCTTCCCGACCACTGGCGTGCGCTGGACGAAATCCGCGCGGCCCTCGGCACTCCGGGCGAACCGGACGTGCTGGACCGGGTCTTTCCGCAGATGCCCCGTGTCTCCGTGGACATCGGCATCCTGGAGCGCGCTTCGGATGTCTACATGATCCCCGCGACGTTCTCGTGGGATGATGTGGGTGCGTGGAACGCCATCGGCCGGATCCTCCCCCCGGACGAAACCGGCAACGCCGTCGTGGGCCGACACACCGGCCGGGACAGCCACGGGTGCGTCATCTACGCCACGACGCGGCCCGTCGGGACCATTGGCCTGCGGGACATCGTCGTCGTCGAAACGCCTGAAGGGATCCTCGTGTGCCCCAAGGCGCGGGCGCAAGAGGTCAAGGATCTCGTGCGCACCATGCGGGAGAAGACGCCGTGACTCAACCGATCGCGCTCATCACCGGCATTACCGGCCAAGACGGTTCGTACCTCGCCGATTTCCTCCTCACGCAAGGGTACCGGGTCGTGGGTATGGTCCGCCGCGCCAGCACCGAGAACTTCGAACGGATCGAGCACCTGCGGGGACAGATCGAGATCCGGCAAGCCGACCTCCTGGATCAGTTGTCGCTCATCAACCTGCTCCGCGAGGTTCGACCGCGCGAAGTGTACAACCTGGCCGCCCAGTCCTTCGTGCCCACGTCGTGGGAGCAGCCCGTCCTCACGGGAGAGTTCACGGCCCTGGGGGTGACGCGCCTGCTGGAGGCGATCCGCCTGGTGGACCCCGGCATCCGATTCTATCAGGCCTCCAGCAGCGAGATGTTCGGGCAGGTCCAGGAAGTCCCGCAGACGGAGCGCACGCCCTTCTACCCCCGGAGCCCGTACGGCGTCGCGAAAGCGTACGCGCACTGGATCACCGTGAACTACCGAGAGAGCTACGGGATCTTCGCCTGCTCGGGGATCCTCTTCAATCACGAATCGCCGCGGCGCGGGAAGGAATTCGTGACGCGGAAAGTCACCGATGGCGTGGCCCGCATCAAGGCCGGCCTGGCCACGACGCTCCTTATGGGGAACCTCCAAGCCCGCCGCGACTGGGGCTTCGCCGGCGATTATGTGGAGGCCATGTGGCGGATGCTCCAGCAACCGCAGCCCGACAACTACGTCGTCGCGACCGGCGAGACCCATTCCGTGCAGGAACTCTGCGAGCGCGCCTTCGCCCGCGCCGGCCTGAACTGGAAGGACCATGTGGTCGTGGATCGTGCGCTCGTGCGGCCCGCGGAAGTGGAGTCGCTCCTCGGCGACGCGACCAAGGCCAAGCGCGTGCTGGGGTGGCAGCCCAGGGTGTCGTTTCACGCACTCGTGGACATGATGGTGGATGCCGACTTGGCGCGGTACGAGCGGCGAAGCCACGCGCAATGAACGTCTCAATGCAAAACCGACAACCGACAACCGATCAACCGACAACCGACAACTGAGGACCGACAACCGACAGCCGACGACCGAAAACTGACAACCGGTCAACTGAATCGTCGGTCGCTTGGCATCGTCGCGTTTGTCGGTGAGGTGATCCCATGCGTGTCTCCGTCATCGGCACCGGCTACGTCGGGCTCGTCACCGGCGCCTGCCTGGCGGCGGTGGGCCACGACGTCGTCGCCATGGACGACAACCCGGCGAAGATCGCCGTCCTCCGCCAGGGCGGGCTCCCGATCTACGAGCCCCACCTGGCCGAGTTGGTGGCCCAGACCACCCGGGCCGGCCGGCTCCGCTTCACCACCGACGTGACCGAGGCGGCGCAGGATGCCGCGGTGAGCTTCATCTGCGTCAACACCCCACCCCGCCCGGACGGCGACGCGGATCTCCGCTACGTGGAACTGGCGACGCGGCGGCTCGCCGAGCACGCCACCGGCGACCTCCTCCTCGTCGAGAAGTCCACCGTGCCGGTCCAGACCGGCCAGTGGATCCAGAAGACCCTGGCCCTCTACGCCAAGCGGCCGGGGTGCACGTTCGACGTCGCCTCGAACCCCGAGTTCACCCGCGAGGGGATGGCGGTGGAGGACTTCCTCCACCCGGACCGGCTCGTCCTGGGCGTGGCCAATCCCCGGGCGGAGGCGCTCCTCCGGGAACTCTATGCCCCGATCGTGGAGGGGCGGTTCGCCTGTCCCGTCCACCCCGACTGCCGGGTGGACCGGGCGGTGCCGGTGCTCGTGACGGACCTCGCCAGCGCCGAGCTCATCAAGCACGCCGCCAACTCCTTCCTCGCCCTGAAGATCACCTTCGCCAACGCCGTGGCCGACGTCTGCGAAGCGGCAGGGGCCGACATCCTCGAGGTCGTCAAGGGGGTGGGCCTGGACAAACGGATCGGACGGGCCTTCCTGAACGCCGGGCTGGGCTTCGGGGGCTCCTGCTTCCCCAAGGATCTCCGCGCCTTCGTGAAGATCGCCGAGCGGACCGGCTACGACTTCACCCTCCTCAAGGAGGTGACCCGGCTGAACGCCGCCCGCCAGGCGCAGGTGGTCGAGAAGCTCCGCCGGGCCCTCTGGATCCTGGAGGGGAAGCGGATCGGCCTCCTCGGCCTGGCCTTCAAGCCCCACACCGACGACATCCGGGAGGCCCCGGCCCTCGCCCTGGCCCAACGCCTCCTCGCCGAAGGCGCCACCGTGCAGGGCTACGACCCCCAGGCGGGCGCCAAGGCCCACGAGGCCGTCCCGGCCCTCACCGTCTGCCCCGATCCCTATACGGCCGCCCAGGGGGCCGAGGCCCTGGTCCTATGCACCGAGTGGCCCGAGTTCGCCACGCTCGACTTCGCCCGCCTGAAGGCCGGCATGGTGCGTCCGCTCCTCCTGGACGGCCGGAACGCCCTGGACCGGGACGCCCTGACCGCCCTCGGCTTCGAGGTCCTCGGCATCGGCCGGGGCCGCCCCCCTGTACCCCCCGCGAGGACCCCATGACGTCGAAACCCCGCACCCTCGTCACCGGCGGGGCCGGCTTCCTCGGCTCCCACCTCTGCGATCGCCTCCTGGCCGACGGCCACGAGGTCCTCTGCATGGACAACCTCAGCACCGGCGCCACCGACAACATCGCCCACTTGGTCGGCCGGCCCGACTTCCGGTTTATCAAGCAGGACGTCACCGAGTACCTCTACCTGGACGGGCCGCTGGACCATATTCTCCACTTCGCCTCCCCGGCGAGCCCGGTGGACTACCTCCGGCTCCCCATCCAGACCCTGAAGGTGGGCTCCCTCGGGACTCACAAGGCCCTCGGTCTGGCGAAGGCCAAAGGGGCCCGCTTCCTCCTGGCGTCCACCTCCGAGGTCTACGGCGACCCCCAGGTCCACCCTCAGCCCGAGGCCTACTGGGGCCACGTGAACCCGGTGGGCCCCCGCGGGGTCTACGACGAGGCCAAGCGGTTCGCCGAGGCTCTCACCATGGCCTACCACCGGGCCCACGAGGTTGCCACCCGGATCGTCCGGATCTTCAACACCTACGGCCCGCGGATGCGCCCCCACGACGGCCGCGTGGTGTCCAACTTCTGCATCCAAGCCCTGGCCGGGCACCCCCTCACCCTCTACGGGGACGGGACCCAGACCCGGAGCTTCTCCTACGTGGCGGACACCGTCGACGGGATCGTCCGG
>JALOQY010000092.1 GCA_025459285.1 Planctomycetota bacterium
GCTCGAACGGTCCCTCCGCCAAAGGACGACGGAGGACCCGAAACTTCCGAGACAAGGAGACATCCATGAGCATGGTCGGACAGAAAGCCCCCGAGTGGAGCGCCCCAGCATACGTCAACGGCGAGCAGAAGTCCCTTTCGGGCCGGGACCTCGCGGGCAAGTGGTACGTCCTCTACTGGTACCCCCTCGACTTCACCTTCGTGTGCCCGACGGAGATCAAGGGCTTCCAGAGCCTCTGCGGTGACTTCCGCGACGACTCCGTCGAGGTGATCGGCGTCAGCACCGATTCCTTCTTCTCGCACAAGGCGTGGTTCGCGGACCGCAAGACCTTCCCCGAGGAGATCACCCACCCCGTGCTCGCGGACACGAGCCACGCGGTGAGCCGGGCGTTCGGAGTGCTGAAGGAGGACATGGGCGTCGCCTATCGCGCCACCGTCATCGTCGACGACAAGGGCATCGTCCGTTCCATCGCGGTGAACGACCTGTCCGTGGGCCGGAGCCCCACCGAGGTCCTGCGCACGGTGCAGGCCCTGCGGAGCGGCGGTCTCTGCGGCGCGAACTGGAAGAAGGGCGAGAAGTTCGTCGGCTGATCCCCGAAGACCGGGATCGTCCATTCGCGGGTCGGCGGGGGCTCAGGCCCTCCCCGGCCCGCGGGAGACTCCACACATGAGCCCAGACCTTTCCGAATGTCCGCTTCGGGAAGCTCTACCTCGACAAGCCGGGCCTGTTCGCCTTCAAGAAGGCGCACCCGTGGATCGCCGAGGTGGACGTTCTCCCCTTCACCACGATCTTCAAGGCCGGCGAGAGGGTGAAGTCTTTCGCCGGCGGTGGCCTCGACCGCCTGACCGCCCGCCTCTTGGGCGTCCTCGGCGACGCGCGCTGAAAGCCCGTCGGGGTAGAGGGTCGCATCGCTGAGAAGATCCTCGGCCCCGACCGGCGGCCCGCCCGCGATCAGATCGCGGTGATCAGGCTTCCCACCCGGATCGCGGCGGGGCCGCGGATCGGGCACTCCTTCTCGCAGATGCCGCACCCCACGCAGCGGGCCGGGTCCACGTACGGGCGCCCCAGCCTGCGGACCGTGCCGTCCCGCGCGGCGACCTGCTCCTCCCGGGTGAAGATCGCCTTCGGGCTGACCGGGCACACCTCCTCGCAGACGACGCAGGGGGTGTCCATCGCCCACGGGAGACAGCGTCCCCGGTCGTAGGAGGCCGTGCCGACGCGGGTGACCTCCGTTCGACCGTCCCGTCGAGGCGCGAGCCCCTGCCGCTCCGCCGGCGTCAGACGTTCGATCGCCCCGGTGGGGCAGACCTGCCCGCACAGCGTGCAGGTGACCTCGCAGTAGGCCGAACGGAAGTCGAGGACCGGGGTCCACAGCCCTTCGAAGCCGCCCGCGAGCGTCGCGGGCTTCAACACGTTCGTCGGGCAGACGTTCAGGCACGCATCGCACTTGAGGCAGCGGGCGAGGAACTCCTCCTCCGGGAGCGAGCCCGGCGGCCGGATCACTCCCGGCCCGCCGCTCGCGGCGAGCGACCCGCCGGAGCGGTCGAGGAAAGCCATGAGGGCGAAGCCTCCCGCCGCCGTGAGGACCGCCCGGCGCGCGCCGACCTCCGGTCCCGCGATCTCGCCCGCCTGCGGGGGAAGGAACCGGAAGCGGATGGCTCCCTCCGGGCAGTCCTCGTAGCAGTTCATGCAGACCATGCACTCGGAGAGCCGCACGCGCTTCTCCGGCTCCGCCGCCCCCTCGCAGCCCGTGGCGCAGAGGTCGCACCCGTTGCACGTGGCCTCGTCGCGGTGGATCCGGAAGAGCGCGAACCTCGAGAAGAGGCCGAGGAGCGCTCCGAGCGGACAGAGTGCCCGGCAGAAGAACCGGGGTTTCCAGAGGTTGAGGCCGAGGAAGAGCACGAGAAGCAGGCCGATGAACCAGGCGCCGGGGAACCACGGCGTCGCCGAGGGGTGGATCCCGGGCAGGCCGAGGGCGCGCAGTCCGGAATCGACCGCCGGGAAGACGGCGTCGGTCACCGCCCGGGTGAGGAACGCGATGGGGTCGAGCAGGCCGATCTGCAGGAGGCCGAGGGCCGCCCCGGCGAGGAAGACCGCGAGAATCCAGTACTTGAGGCGCCAGAGCGGACGATAGGCGTTGCCGTCCCGGCGCGCCTTCGCCTTCCGGGAGAAGCCGAGGCGGTGCGTCAGGTGGTGCAGCGTCCCGAAGGGACAGACGAAGCCGCAGAAGGCCCGGCCGAGGAGGATCGTGAGGATGAGGACTCCCACGGCGATCCACAGCCCGGATGGCCCCTCGTGGTAGAGGTGGCCGGTGGAGAGGGCCGTCGTCACGGCCGTGAGCGGGTCGGCCTCCAGGAAGACCGAGACCGGGTAGCCCGCGATCCGCGGCGCGGCGGCGAGGTAGAGCGCGGCGAAGAAGAGCACGAGGAATGCCGCCTGGCAGACGACCCGGACGTTCGCGATCCTCACGCGTCGATCTCCTTCGGGGAGAGGGACCGGAAGTCCGCCGTGCCGAGGCCACGGGCCTCCGCGAGCTCGAGCCACGGGAGCGCCGCCGGATCGAGGCGAAGGAGCGTGGCGCCGAAGGCATCAGCCGCCACCGGGTCGGTGCCGAAGGCCAGCACGTTCCCCGGCACCACGTCCTCCGGCGAGCCCCCGGTGGGGCCGTTCCTCGTGAGGATCCGCACGCCGTCGAGGATCGACAGGGTGGGACGGAAGACGGCGCCGAGGGCCGCGATCGCCTCGTCGAGGCGCTGGTGGAGGCGGTTGCGCGGGCCGCCGAGGAGGCCGTAGAGGTTCTTCATCCCGAGCGAGGCCCGGGCGAGGTTGTGGTCCTTGACGGGGGCGATCCCGATGAGCTTCGTGGCGCGCCGGAGCGGGATCGCGAGCGCCGGCCAGCCGTCGAGGAGCGAGCCGGGCGCGGCGATCGGGGCGAAGAGGTTCTCCGCGGGCAGGAGCACCTTTCCGCCCGCATCCTCCGCCGCCTTCGCGAGGCCCGACTTGCGGAACGCGCTCTCCGGCGCGTGGATCGGGTTGTCGGTGACGAGCACCTCGGCCGCCCCGGCCCGGACGCAGGCCGCGACCACCGCCGCGAGCACGCCGGGGTGCGTCGTCGCCCCCTGCCACGGCGGGCGGTCGAAGGCCGCGTTGGGTTTCACGAGCACCACGTCGCCTTTCGAGACGAACCGGCCGATGCCGCCCATCTCCTCGAGGCCCGCCGAAACGAGGCGGGCCGGGTCCTCCCCGCGGGCGATGACGAGCGGGGGGCCCGCGCCCGCCGTGGCGAAGTCCGGGAGGCGCGTCCCGGGCCCAGCGGCCCCGGAGCCCGGGCGGCCGGCAAGCCACGCGGCGACGCCGGCCACGCCGGCGGCGGCGGCGCTCGCGGCGCCGATCCGGAGCAGGAACTCGCGTCGGGTGGGGTGGTCGCTCACCGGGAAGCCTCCAGACTCGCGAGGATCGCGGTCATGAGCGCCTTCCCCCGCGCCGCGCCGGGAAAGCCGAGGACCACCACGGCCCTTGATCCGCGAGCCTCGGCGAGGATCGGCTGGCCGAGGAACTCGAACGTCTCCTTCGTGGTCGCCGCCGCCGCCCCGGCCTCCCCGGGGCTTCCCATCTCCGCCACGGCAGCCTGCGTTCCGTCGTCGTAGCGGGCCACGAAGGCGTCCCGGAGGGCCTCGTCCCCGAGGACGCTCCGGCGCTCGAAGCCGAGCTTCACCCGGCCCTCGGCGGGGAACCACGGGGGGTCCGCGACCGGCGGGTCGCCCGCCGGCAGCGCGGCGGAGAGGGCGGCGGCCAGCGCCCGCGCCTCCGCTCCGCCCGACGGGTCCGAGGCGAAGACCTCGGCGTAGAAGGGGCCGCGCCGCAGGAAAGCCGCGCCGCCGGCGGCGCAGGCCTCGTCGGGCGCCGGCAGGAGTTCCTCGGCGGGGCTTCGCTGGGAGCGGTAGATGCCGTAGGCGTCCTCGGGTCCCCCCATGTCGTAGACGTAGACGTCCACGTAGCGGTCCGGCGCGGCGGGGTCGACGTAGCTCGCGCAGCGGAGTTCCCGGAACCGGTAGAGGAGATAGGCGTCGGCCTTCCCGTCGATCTTCTCGAAGACCGAGACCTCGTCGTAGCGCTCCACGGAGCCGCGCGGCCAGCCCGCGGGGGACTTCGCGGGCAGTTCCCCGTCCGGTGCGGCGGCGGGCAGGGCGGGCCCTGCCGAGGGCGGCGGAGGCGGCGCGCCGGCCGGGGCTTCCCCGGCGCCGGTCGCGAAGAACCAGACGAAGATCCCGGCGACGACGGCGAGGAGGAGAGGTCCGAGGAGGCGTTCTCCCGCGCCGGGGTGGCGGGGACGGCGGGCGGGGAAGGGCGGGGGAAGAGCCATGGATCGGTTCCCGGAGTGGGGAAAGCCCATCTTAACGGAGATGACTCCCGGTTACAATCAGCCCCCGATCGTCCGATCGAATGGAGAAGCTCCCCATGCGTGAACGTTCCGAGACCCTGCCCCGCCGCGACTTCCTGAAGGGGGTGGCCGCGGGCGCCATGACCCTCTCCCTCGCCGGGCCGCTCGCGAACCGGTTGTTCGCGGAGGAAGAGGCACCGGTGAAGAAGGTGCCCTCGCGCCCCCTCGGGAGCACGGGCCTCTCGGTCTCCGCGGTGATCTGGGGCGGGGGGGGGCTCCAGCCCGGCCGGAGCGCGTTGCTCCGGGCCGGCTTCGACCGGGGACTCACGACCTTCGACACCGCCTGGGGCTACGCCGGCGGCAAGTCGGAGGAGGGCCTCGGGGAGTTCGTGAAGGACCTCGGGGCGGACCGCGAGAAGATCCGGATCATCACGAAGACCTCCGGCTACAAGCCGCCGGAGGGGACGGCGAAAGAGGTCTACGCCCACTTCCGGGCCGAACTGGACAAGAGCCTGCGGCGCCTCCAGACCGACTACGTGGACGTGCTCTGCTGGCCCCACGGGGCGGCGCGGCCGGAGCACCTGAAGCACGAGGCGATGCGCGAGGTTCTTCTCCGGCTGAAGGAAGAGAAGGTGGTCCGCCATGTCGGCACCTCCACGCATTCGAACTACGTGGAGACGACGCTCGCCGCGATGGAGGACAAGGGCTTCTACGAGGTCGTGATGCTCGTGACGAACATCTGCACCCAGAACCCGGAGGCGACCCCGGCTCCGGGGCGTGGCCGGCCGATCCTCGACACCCGACCCCTGCTCGCGGCGGCGAAGGAGAAGAAGTTCGGGATCATCCCCATGAAGGTGATGAACCCCGGGTTCCTCGCTCCGAACGTCGACGAGCTGCTCGCGAAGGCCTATCCCGGCGATTCCCCGCTCTCGAAGCACCAGAAACTGCTCCGGTACATCCTCGGGCAGGAAGGGGTCTCCGCCGCCGTGGTGGCGCTGAACTCCGCGCAGCACCTGAAGGAGGCGATCGAGGCCGCCGCTCTCTGAGAGCGTGAGCAATGACCACCCGCCTCGGACGGCTTGGCGTGCGCGGTCCACCGTGGTAGCATCGCGGGGAAGGAGGGAGGCACGCATGGTCCGTCTCGTCACGATCGTCGGGATTGCCGCCGTTCTTCTCGCGTCCGGAACCTCGGCTGGAGTGGGAGACCTCGCGGGTACGGCCTGGAACCTCCAGGGCCGGCTCCGGGTCGTGATGCCGCGAGTGGACCGGTTCGAGGAGCGCGTGACCGGTACCGCCGTGTTCGCCCCGGCGGACAACCCGGCGGGCGACTGGTGCGTGGTGAACCTCGCGTGGGACAGCCTGCTCCAGTTCGCCGGCACGCCGCGCCGGAGCCCCCGGAGCGACCTGATCCTCGACCCCGGCGAGGGGGAGACGCTGAACTCCTTCGACAAGGCCTTCGGCGCCACGATCCGCGAGGAACTCATGAGACGGCTCGGAACCGAGAGCCTCGACTCGATGGATGTGGAGGTCTACGTCCTCCGGACGGCCGTCAACGACTACCGGTCCGGGGGGCAGGAACGGCTGCGTGTCGGGGTGAGGGTTCTCTTCCGATACATCGGCTGGAAGGCCGGGCGCAGCGCGAAGGTCCTCCTGAAGCTGTGGTTCGACGGCAAGGGCCCCTCGCGGCCGGTGTGACCGCCCGGCGGGGCTCCGCCCAGCCCGCGGGCCCCGTGGTTTCGCGGTAGAATGCACGCTCCGCCGGATCCCCGCGCGGCATGAGCCCGCGATTTCCCTGCAACCTCCGGGGGCCGGAAGGGTCGAAGTGGGACGATGAGCGGGCCGATCGAACTGCCCCTGCGGATGGACCAGGCGGGCTTCCCGCTCTGCTCCGGGACCGCGCTCGATGGCTTCCGGGAGGTCTTCGACGCGTGCGTGCGGGAGCATGGGGCGCCGCTCTACCGCCTGGCCCTCCGCCTCACCGGTGCGGCGGCGGATGCCGAGGACCTCGTGCAGGAGGCACTCCTCCGCGGTTGGCGCGGGATCGCCTCCTTCCGGGGCGAGGCCGCGCTCGGGACCTGGCTCTTCCGCATCGTGCTGAACCTCGGTCGCCGGCGCCGGAAGCGCTTCCGCCCGCTCCCGGACGAGCTGTCGGGCGTGGTCGACCCCGCCGAGAAGCTGGCCCGGCGCGAACTCCTCGACCGGGTGATGGCCGAGGTCCACCGCCTGCCGCGGCGCCAGAGCGAGGCGCTCCTCCTCCGGGCCTCCGCCGGTCTCGGCCACCGTGAGATCGCCGGTGTCATGGGGATCACCGCGGCCGCCGTGAAGTCCCATCTCGCCCAGGCGCGGCGCCGGATCCTCGCCCGGTTCCCGGGGGAGGTGCTCCCGTGAAGAACTCCGGACGGGCGATCCGCCTCGACAGCTTCCTCCGGGGAGACGAGCCCCCGCCGGAGTTCCTGAACCGGCTCCGCTCGATCCCTGCTTGCGCCCCGCGGCCCCGGCTCCTCCGACGTTCCACGGCCGCCATCGGTCTGGCCGCCGGCCTTGCGATCGTCATGGTCCTCCTCTGGGGGCGCGGTGACGGAGCCGCCCCCCCGGCGTCTTCCCCGCCTCCGATCCAGGTCGCCTCGCCCGCCCTCCGGCTCCTCCGCGCCCCGCCGCCTCCTGCCCGGGAGGTCTCGATGGCGCAACTCCTCCGCATCGCGAGGGGCCCGCTCGAGGAGGAAGCGATGGCGGCGGTTTCGGCCCTCGCCGCGCGTCCGGAGGCGGAGAGCGTCCCCGCGCTCGCGGCCCTGCTCGACGACCGTCGGGTCCGCGGCCTTTCGGCCCGGGCCCTGGCCCGCCGTGATACGCCGGCGGCGGCCCGGGTCCTGCTCGCCCACCTGCACCACCCCGATGTGGAGGAGGCTTTCGCGGAGGCCGGTCCGACCATCGAGGCGGTGCTCGTCGGGCGGCTCTCCGCCGGGATCGCGCGCGACCGCCTGGCCGCCGTCCGTCTCCTCGGGCGGTGCGGCGGCCCGGCGGCGGTGGTCGCCCTCGAGCCCCTCGCCCTGGACTCCGCCCTGGCGCCGGGCGTGCTCCGCAGCCTCGCCTCGATCGGAGGGCCCGAGGCGGCGGCGGCGCTCGTCCGGCTTTCCACGTCGCCGCGCCTGCGCCGCGAGGCGGCCCCGTACCTGGCCATCCTCGGCCGGGAGCCCGTCGCCCGCGCGGCGCCGGTCCCGAAGGGGCGCAGCCACTCCACGCTTTTCTGAAGGAGACCCCGGAATGAAATCCCTCGCCGGTCCGTTGTTCCTCGCCCTCGCGGCGGCCGTGGCCGCGGCCCAGCAGGACACGCGTGTCTTCGACGTCTCCACCCTCACGGCGCCGAGGCCGGGCCTCCACGCACCCCTGCTCGGGCCCGAGACCTCGCTCGACCAGTACTTCAGCCTCGAGGAGGGGCCGGAGCCCTGGCCGTTCCTCGATTCCGACAACCTCATCGAGCTGATCCGGTCCCAGGTCGATCCCGAGAGCTGGGACCGCGGGGGAGAGATCCTGGCCGCGGACGGCGGACTCCTCGTGGTTCGGAGCTGGCCGAACGTCCTCGGCCGGATCGAATCGCTCCTCCGGGACCTCGAAGCGGAGGCCTCCCGGCGGACCCGCGTCAGCTTCGAGGTCTTCGAGGTCGACCGGGAGAAGTACGGGGAGGTGGCGGCGATCCGGGACGCGGCGGCTTTCGACTTCGCCTCGCTCGGAGGGAGAAAACTCGAGTCCGCCTCCGTGGACGCATGGCCCGGAGTCCGGATCGCGCTCAAGGTCACGAACCGGGTCCGCTACGTCGCCGATTACGACGTGGAGGTCGCGCAGGGCTCGATGATCGCGGATCCCATCGTCCGGTTCCTGGAGGAGGGGCTCGCGGCGGAGTTCACCGCCCACCCGCTGCTCGACGGCGAACGCGTGCTCCTGGAGGCGGTCCTCCAGTCCGGCCATGCCGTCCTCCCGATCCGCGAGGTGAAGCTCGCCGTGGACGAGGAGTACCTGCCGGAGGCGTTCCGTTCGCCCGGCCGGTTCGTCTTCGGGACCATCGCGCTCCCGCAGTTCCGGCACGCGGAGGCGTTCGTCACCCGGCTCATCGACAGCGGTGGCCGGTTCGTCGTGCCCCTCCTCTCGGCGGATCGCCTCGTGGTCTTCGTGATCGAGGCGCGGGTGGCCGGCGGAGCCGCCGGTCGGCTGCTCGATGCCGGAGCCCTGTGCCGGGCCCCCATCGCCCGCGAATTCGGTTTTCCGCGTGAATTGGAGCCTTCGGAGAAGGTCCTCCTCGCGCCGCGTCCCCGGGTCGCGCCGCCTGTCGGGCCGCCCTTCGAGGGAGGATTGCTCGCGGAGATGGTCTACGCGGCCACGGGCGCCGGTTCCGCCCTCGTGCTGTCGGGCGGCACGATGATCCTCGGCGGGTCCGAGGAGGCGCGCGACCGCGCGAAGGAGTACCTCCGCGCGCGGGAGAAGGAGGTCTTCCGGCCCGTCACGGTGGAAGTGCGCATCGACTCCGCCCCCGGGGGAGCCGCGGAGGACGCCGGGCGACCGCTCTTCGCCGGCAAGGTCTCCGCGATCTCCGGCCGGACGGCCTGCCTCATGGGCGGGGACACGCTGAACTACCTGGCCGACCACGACGTCGAGGTGGCGCAGGAGTCGCGGATCGCGCGGCCGAACGTCGGCCAGAGCTTCGCCGGTCTGGTGGCGAACGTCACGCCCCGCCTCGGCGCGGGCGGTTCGGCGCGGATCTCGGTAGAGGTCCTTCTCGCCCGGCGCGCGCCGATGAGTTCCTTCGACACCGGATCGCAGTGCCTCGGGACGGTGGATGTCGTGTCCGAGAAGCGCACGATCCTCCACACGACGGTGGAGGCGCCTCTCGGCGAACCCTGCCGACTCGACGCCGGCCCGGACCCCTTCGACGCGGCGCGCCGCCTGACGCTCGTCCTGACCGCCACCGCGGAGTAGCAGCCCGTCGGGGTGAAGGGACGATCTCTGCGGTGCGATGCTGTACCCCGACAGGCGGCCATTCATCCGGCCCTGACGGTTCCCCGGCGTCCGGCTCCGTCCTCCCGAGGCGCGGAGCGGACCGGCGGGGTATGATCCCCCGCATCGGCCGCGGAGGGCGAACCGTCGTGAAGCGCACCATTCTCCTCGGACTCTGCCTGCTCCTCCTTCTCGTCTCCACCGCCGTCGCCGGGAAGGGCGAGATCAACTTCGTGGAGACGGACGTCTCGCTCGCCGCCAGCGGGTCGGCGACCGTCACCATCACCGTGCAGTGGCGGGTGATCTCCGGGGAACTCCACGGCTTCTCCTTCGGGGGCCTCGACCGGCTGCGGATCGGCGCGTTCCGGCCGGACTCGCACGCGGTGGACGACGCCGGGCGCCGCTACGACCTCGAGATCGCTCCGGAGGGGAGCGGAAACCACGTCGTCCTCCTCGCCCGGGACCAGGGGGTGGCGAGCGGCCGCGTCACCTTCGTCTTCGGCTTCACCACCGACTTCGCGGCCGCCGCCTACCTCGCGGCCACGCGCCGGATGGACGGGAAGGACCTCGTGGTCTTCGAGTGGGCGCCGCCGGAGTGGGACGAGGCGGCGAACCAGGATCACGCCACGCTCCGTGTCGTGACGCCGTACGTCCTGCCGGACGATGTCGATCCCCGCGCCCACGTCACGGAAGGCGATCTCGTCCTCACCGAACCGTGGGTGAACGCGAAGTTCCGCATCGACTACCAGCGCGGTCCCGAGAACCGGCTGCTCCTGCTCTTCCATCGGGACCGCCCGGGGAACCGCGCCGACATGCGGGTGCAGTTCTACCTCCCGGCACCGTGGTTCACGCTGGCCGAGGTGCCGCTCGAGGCCCCGGACCGGCCGGCCGTGCCGCCGACCCCCTCCCGGCGGCCGGCGGTACCGCGCCACACGGAGGAGGAGTCTCCCCGGTTCCCCTTCCTGATCGGCGCCGGGGCGCTCGTCGTGGTCTTCCTGCTCGTCGCGGGGGCGAAGCACCGGTCGATGGTCGCCGCGCACCGGGGGCTCCCGGACATCCGCTGGGAGGATCTCGAGTGGGAGGCGCCGAAGCTCGTGCTGTCGAGCTTCCGCAAGGCGGGGAAGGTCTGCGAGACTCTCACGCCCATCGAGGCCGCGTTCTTCCTCGGCCTCCCGGTGAAGCGGGTCCTGTCCGCGATGGTGGGGATCCTCGTCGCGGAAGGCTGGCTCGCCGAGAATGATGCGGAGCCGGGCACCTTCCGCGTGCTCCGGACGCCGCGGCCCGGCGAACTCGACGCGCTGGAACAGAAGCTCATCGATTCCATCGCCGACGACGGGAGGCTCTCCCGGGAAGAGGTCACGGCCCTCGCGAACGAGATCGGAAAGGGGATCCAGGAGAAGGCATGGGACTGCGACGTGGAGGCCACCAGGGCCTTCCTGGCGTCGCGGATCGGGGAGTCCGTGGAGCCGCCTCCGCTCCCGGAGCCCGTGGGCGCGGTCCGGGCGGCCGCGGTGGCGCCCGCCCGCCGGGGCTTCGACAATGGCTGGTTCCTCTGGTGGTGGGCGACGCGGCCGCACTCCGGCTCCGCGGCGCTCGCGGAAGGCGACCCCTTCCGCTACGAGACCATCGTCCCGGTGGCCAGCGACCACGTGGGCCATGGCCCGTCGGGCCGGGAGGTCGACGTGACGGTCTGCCACGACGCCTGCCACTCGGCCTGTCACGACGCGTGTCATTCCGCGTGTCACGACGCCTGTCACTCGGCCTGTCACTCCGCCTGCCACTCGGCCTGTCACTCGGCGTGCCACTCGGCCTGCGTGAGCGGAGGGTCGCGGTGATGGTACTCCTCGCCGCCCGACCCGCCGTCCCCGCCGGCCTCGAGTGGGTGGACCCCTGGGTCCGCGCTGTCCGGCCGATCCTCGCCGCCCGCGCCGAGGACGGCGTGCTCATCCGGCGTCCGAACCAGGCGATCCGCGTGAACCGCATCGGCGCGGCGATCCTCGAGGCGCTGCTCGGCGGCGCCCGGATCGGCGATGTGCTCGCCCCCCTCGCCGGGGACGAGGAGAAGGTCCGGCAGGTGTGCGGGTTCCTCCACGCCGCCCGCCGCTTCGTGGAGGGGCGTCTCGGGGAAGACTCCGCCGCCGTGGCGGTCGAGCCCTTCGCCCTCGGCTTCTCCGATCTGCCGATCCTCTCCGAGGTGGCGCTGACCTCCCGCTGCAACCTGCGCTGCGCCTTCTGCTACGCGGGGTGCGGGAGCGTCTGCGGCCCGGGCCGGGGCCCGGAAATGACGACCCGGGAAGTCCGGATCATCCTCGGTAAGATCGCCCGGGAGGCCCGCGTCCCCTCGGTGAGCTTCACCGGGGGCGAGCCGTGTCTGCGCGCCGACCTCCCGGCGCTCGTCCGCCACGCGAAGGGGCTCGGGCTCCGGGTCAACCTGATCACGAACGGGACGCTCGTGACGCCGCGTCTCGCCCGCCGCCTCGTCCGTGCCGGTCTTTCCTCGGCGCAGGTGAGCCTCGAGGGGACCACCGGCGCGACGCATGACGCGATCACGGGGGTCGCGGGCTCCCTCACGGCGACCCTCGCGGGCGTCCGGGCCCTCGTCGGCGCCGGACTCTCCGTCCACACGAACACCACGCTGAACCGGCGAAACCTCGCGGAGGCGGCGCTCCTCCCTCGCTTCGTGAAGGAGGTGCTCGGCCTCCCGCGACTCTCCATGAACCTCGTGATCCCCGCCGGCAGCGCCGGGGGGCGTCCGGAGCTCGTGGTGCCCTACTCCGAGGCGGGGCCCGTCGTGCTCGCCGTCGCGCGGGCCGCGGAGGAATCCGGCGTCGAGTTCCTCTGGTATTCCCCGACGCCGCTCTGCCTCTTCAACCCCGTGGCCCACGGGCTCGGGAACAAGGGCTGCGCGGCCTGCGACGGCCTCCTCTCGGTGGCGTCGGACGGGTCCGTCCTGCCCTGCTCCTCGTGGGACGAGCCCGTGGGGAACCTGCTCCGGGAGGACGCGCGGAGCGTCTGGCGGTCGGCGCGCGCCACGGCGATCCGGGAGAAGCGGTCCGCGCCGGAAGGTTGCCGGGACTGCGCGGACTTCGCGCTCTGCCAGGGGGCCTGCCCGCTCTACTTCCGCGTCATGGGAACCGCCGAAATCGGAGGTGGACGATGATCCTGCCCGCCGCCGCTGACCGGGGCATCGTGGTGTTCCGGTTCCTGCCGGGACTCGCCTATTCCGCGCGGCTCTTCGCGGCGTTCGTCCTCGTCCTCGCCGGCCTCGCGCTCCAGGCCGCGACCTGGCCCGTCGCCGAGGCCCCGGCCTTCTTCGGTCTCGCCATCCTGTTCGCGGGGAGCCTGCTCCTTTCGGTGAAGGGCTACGACAACCGCGTGGACCTCGGCGGCTACAAGGCCGAGGCCGAGTGGCAGAAGGTGGAGCGGGAACGGCTCGCCGACGTCGTCGCCCTCCACGACCGCATGCGGAAGTGGGACGCCTCGGCCCTCGACGTAACGAGCGGGTTCGGGTGCCTCGTCTTCCTTCTGCTGGCCGGGTCGCTCGTGTTCCTCATGTTCGCCGCGGAGGGCGGGCCGGTGACGCTGCTCGCCCTCGACGCTGCGGCGCTCCTCCTGCCGCACTGGGTCACCGGGGTCCGCTCGATCCTGACGCGGCCGCAGCTCGTCGTCCGGGCCCGATTCCTCGAAGCGGTCCTCGACGCGACGGAGCCGTGGACCCGGGAGTTCAAGGTGGACGTCCTCTCCCTGCTCCAGGGCCGGGAGACGAAGCTCCCGGCGGACTTCAAGCTGAAGCTCATGCCCGCGGAACCTCCGGAGGGTTTTCTCGGGCTCTACGGTCAGCTCGTGGTCAACAGCGTGAACGGGACCGCCTACCCCTACTTCTACTCCGTGCTGACCGCTCGCCGCGGCTTCGGCCTCGGCCGGTTCGACCACGGCGTGGATCTCGATGGCGTCATCGTGGAGTACAAGGAGGAGAGCGACGTCGAGGTGCTCGTGATCCGGCAGGCGACGACGAA
>JALOQY010000093.1 GCA_025459285.1 Planctomycetota bacterium
CACCACCATCGACCGGCGCTGGGCGACGAGCCGCTTCGCCAGCGTGAGGCCGGCCTGCGCCGGGCCCGCCCGCCCCCGCCGCAGGACGAAGCGGTAGAGGTGCAGGGACAACCGTCGCGCGACTTCCGCCGCCAGGGCCTCCGACTGGTTGAACCCCCGCCGGACGCGTTTCATGAACCGCATCGGCACCGGCACGACGACGTCCACCTCGCGAAGCGGCGCCCAGAGTCGCAGCGTATCGGCCAGCAGTTCGCCGAGCGGCCACGCGAGGTCCGCGTCCTTCCCGTACTTCATGCGCACGACGAGTTCGCCCAGGGTCCCCTCGTACCCTCCCGCGGCCACGCAGGCGTCGAACCGCGGGCGGAGCCTCCGGCATGAGGCGCAGGCCGACGGCATCGCGAACGGCCCGAGCGGCCCGGCGCAGACCGGACAGGGGAACGGCGGCGGCGGCTCGATCCGCGCGAGACAGGCCGGGCAGAGCCAGGGCCAGGGCCCCCCGCAGAGGTCCCGCCCGCAGGCCAGGCAGCTCCGGGGAAACAGGACATCGAGGAGAGGGTCGAACCAGCGCATCCGCGATCAGGACGCGCGCCGCCTCCCGCGGTCACGCCGAAAACCGCGCGCTGGCAGCCTGTCGGGGCCAAGGATGATCTCTGCGGTGAGACCCCTTTCCCCGACAGGCTGCTACACAGAGAAGACCTTCTTCAGGTCCACGAGATCGAGGATCCAGGCGATGTCGAAGAGTTCGCCCACGGTGGCGAAAACGAGGATGGCCACGTACACCGCGAAGAGGCCGAGCCAGAGCCTGTCCCTTGTCGCGCTCATGCCGCCCATCCTACCCGTGTCTCGCGTTCCGATCCAGGCTGGCGTCGGGGCGGCCGGGAGATCGGCGATCAGAGGTCCGCTTCCGAGAGGATCCCCTTCCGGACCAGAGTGTCGACGATCCGCCGGAGCCGGCGCACTTCGTCCCGCAGATCCCGGAGCTCATCGGCCGGTCCCGGACCGGCCCGTGGCGCCTCCGCGAGGGGCTCCACCACCGCCACTTGCTCGTCCCCGCCATCCGGCACCAGGAGGCTGGCCACCCGGTGGCAGGTCTCGTCGAAGGTCGCGAGGATCTCGGTGCGGCTCGCATGACCGTCCGGTGTCTTCGGGCCCTCCAGGGCCTCCTCCTCGGGAGGCGCGCCGGAATGCAGCCGGATGCGGGACAGGGCCGCGCGCAGGTCGGGGGGCCTCGCGCCGTACTTTCGCGCGAGCGCCCGGCGGCGAATCGCACCCGCGCCGTTCTCCGCGTCGTCCATCGCCTCCGGCAACTCCACCTCCCCGGTCGGTGGAGAGGTGCCGGCGATGAGCGCTTCGAGCTTCTGCCGGATCTCCGCCTCCGCGGGGCCCGCGCCGTCTCCCGATTCGACGATGTCGCCGAGGACACGCTCCGCCGCCGAGGCCGAGTCCTGAAGGAAATCCCGCATCTCGAGGGCGACCTTGCGCTCGAACTCCAGCGTATCGTCCTCTCCCTGGGAGAGTTCGGCGATGCGGCGACGGCGGGTGGCCGCGTTGTCGCGGAACTCCGTCTCCATGCGCTGGACCTCGCGCTTCCACCGGAAGGTCTCGAAGGGGTCGCCGGTCGACAAGGTTCCTGCTCCCGGGAGGCACCTTGCGGCGCTCTCCCACTATCGGAAAGATCGGCCGGAACCCGCCACCCGCTGAAGCCCAAAACGGTCCGCGCCGTCCCGCCCACGCCAGCAACCCGTCGGGGTCAATGGTCACACCGCCGAGATCGTCCCTGGCCCCGACGGGCTGCTGGCACGGGCAGTGTTTGAAACTTGTCCCGGGGGTCTGTCGGACCGTGCTAAGTTCCGGAGCATGGCAGGCCTCGAAGACCGGACGGTCGGCGGGTATCGGATCGGGCCGAAGATCCGCACGGCGCGGCACGTCTCGGTCTTCGCCGGCGAGGACCGTCTCGGCCGGCGGATCGAGGTCACCTGCTACAACTCCGAGGCTCTCCGTGATCGCACCGGGAGAGACGCGTTCCTCGAGGAAGCCCGTCGCTCCGCATCGCTCCACCACCAGAACCTCTGCCCCCTCGTCGACGCGGGAGAGGAGGGGCCGGTCTGGTTCACCGTCTCCCTCGCGCCCGAGGGTCCGAGCCTCCGCGAGATCCTCGATCGGGGCGGGGCGATCGCCGAGGAGCGCGTGGCGCTGGTGGCGCAGTCGGTGACCGACGCTCTCGCACATCTGGACCGCGCGGGTCTCCGTCATGGCGACCTGCGGCCGGAGACCGTATTCCTCGCTCAGGGGCAGGTGCTGCTGGCCCCCCGGCGTCTGATCCCGCTGTCCCTCGCCGAACGGGATCCACGCTATCTCGCCCCGGAGGAGGTCCGGATCGAAGGAACGGACCTCCGCACCGACCTGTTCTGCCTGGGTGAGATCCTCTTCGAGGCCCTCTCCGGCACGCCGGCGTTCCCCGCCGGCAATCTCGAGGAGGCCGCATCGCGCCTCGAGAGCGGACCGCCCCCGCTGCCCCCGGGAAGCCCTCCCGCGCTCTCGGGCCTGATCGCCGCCCTCCTGTCCTCCCGCCCGGCGGACCGGCCCGGCGATCCCGGCACCATCGGCCGGATCCTCTCCGGGGAGATCGTGCTCGCCATCCCCGGGACGCCGGCGTCCGCGCCTTCGCCCGCGCCTCCCGCGACGCCACCCGCAGCGCCGCCGGTGGCCGTCCCCCCCGCCCGCGCCCCCTCCCCGGTCGCCGCCCCCCGTCCGCCGGCCCGGAGGACGAGCGGTCGACTGACGGTCCCCACCGCGCAGGAACCCGCCTCCTTCGACCTCCTCTCGGATTCCGTCTTCCTCTCCGCCGGCCGGGACGGCCACCCCCGCCTCGCGCCCGCGGACCCCGGGGACGCGGTCGCGAGGGTCGATCGGACCGCCGAGGGGGACATCCTCGTCGCCCTCTCGGATCGGGAACCCCGGGTCCGGCTCGACGGCTCCCTCGTCGACCGGCACGTCCTCGCGCCCGGCGATCGCATCGGGATCGGGGATGCGGAGGCCGTCTATGGCGAGGGCTCCCCTGAGAAACCCCCCGCGCCCCCCGCCCCCCCCCGGGCGAAGCCGCCGCTGGCGCTCGCCCTCGCCGCCGCCGGACTGTGCGTCGCCGTGCTCCTCCTCGGGCTCCTCCGGATCGGTTCCCTGAAGACCGAGGGGAGCGACACGCTCTCGGACGTCGCGAAGGCGAGGGAAGCTCTGGCCGCCGCGGAGGCCGCCCGCCGCGCCGACGGCGGTCCGCGGCCGGACTTCACGGCCGCCGCCGAGCGCGCGTGGCGCGCGGCGGAAGCACGCGCCCGGGAGAAACCCGAATCATTCGACGGCAACCGGCGGGCCTTCGCCGAGGTGCAGCGGCAGTACGCTGGCACGCTGTGGGCTCTTCTCTCCGAACGCGAGATCGGGAAGATCGAGGAGCGCAGGCAGGAGGTCCTCGCCACGGCATACGGTGAGCTGACCCGCAAGGCGACCCTGATGCTGGAGGCGGATCGGCTGCACGACGCCACACTCCTCTACCGCAACTTCGCCGCCGACCACCCCGAGACCCTCTTCGCCGACCGCTCCGGGCGCGAGGCGGATACCCTCGCCGAGATCCTCGAGGCGCGCGTGACGGAGGACCTGCGCCGGGCGGAAGACGCCGTCGTGAGCCGGGACTTCGGCGAAGCCCTGGACACCCTCGCGGCGATCGAGCACTACGCGGCCCCGGAGCAGCGCGACCGCGCCGCGGCCCGCGCCGAGGAGATCCGGCGGCTTCTCCGGGAGACCCAGCTCGCCACGGGCGACGCGCCGCCGGCGACGCCGGAAGACGTCCCGCCGCCGACCCCGCCCGGCCCCGACTCCCCCCCCCGCCCGGATACGGCGCCCCCCCCTATCCCCCCACCGGACCCCCTGGAGGAGGAGGCCAGCGGGCTCCTCGACGAGGCGCGCCGGAAGGTGGAGCGCCAGCGCTTCGACGAGGCCCTGAAGCACCTCGACAAGCTCGCCGCCGCGCCGCTCTCTGGCACCCGGTTCGCGCTCGACCATGCGAACGAGATCGCGAAGATGCGGGCGCTCGCCCGGCTGGAGCGCGACGGTCCCGCCGCCCTCTTCCACGGCAAGGTCGATCTCCGGCGCGAGCGCGACATCACGATCCGCTACACCTTCGAGACGGCGGCGGAAGAGGAGGACTGGACCTTCATCAAGCCGTTCGCCGACCCGCGGCTCGGCAGCTTCGACCACCGCGAGGAGGGCATGCACGGCCGGGGCGTCGGCGCCCTCGTCCATTCCGCCGTGTTCGAGGCGACGACGCTCCGGATGTTCGCGAAGATCCGCGCCGACGTGCCGCACGACTTCGGCATGGCCTTCTTCGAGCCCGAGGACATGATGCGGTACTTCCTGTTCACGGTGCAAAACCGGTTCTTCACGATCGGCAAGGACCGCAAGCCCGTCGAGGAGAACGTGGTCTGGGTCTTCGGTGGCGGCGCCTGGAGCGCCACGGATCCAGGAAACATCGGTTTCGTGTTCAAGGCGAAATCTCCCCAGCCCCCCGTCTCCGCCGGCGAGTGGCTCGATCTCGATTCGACCTTCGACCGCGATCGCGTTTCGATGACGGTCAAGAAGTCGACGCCGATCACCGGCAGTTCCCTCGGCGACGACGGCTACCGCTTCCCGGCGCTCCGCCCGGCGGTGTACGTGCTCGGCGCCGAGGCCGTTTTCAAGGAGATCGTCCTGACCGGGACCCTCTCGGAAGGCTGGCTGCGGGGCGTGATGAAGCGGGAGCGCGACCGCCTCACCCGCTAGCAGCCCGTCGGGGCCGGGGACGTTCTCAGCAATGCGACCCTTTACCCCGACGGGCTGCCAGCGGAGGGACAGAAGGAGGCGTAGCCGCAGCGCCGGCAGTCGGCGTGCGGCGAGCGGGAGGGCGGCGTCCGATCCCGCATCTGGCGGGCGAAGGCGATCGCGACGGCGTCGAACTCGGCCTGGGCCGGCCCGTCCACCGCCACCTCGACCTCTCGCGCCTCGCATCCGGGGGCGAGGTAGACGAGGGCCGCGGTCAGCGGCTCATCGAGAAACCGTCCGAGGGCCCGGGCGTACGCCGCCATCTGGATCCGGTACCGCTCCGCGGGTGCGCCGCCGGTCTTCACGTCCACGATCCGCACCCGACCGTCGGGTCGCCGGTAGAGCAGGTCCACCGTGCCCCGGAGGATCAGGCCGGGGTCACCACCCGGAGGGGCCCAGCGGACGAGGAACGGCAGCTCCCGCCGCACTTCCTCCCCGGCGCAGGCCAGGACTTCCCTCCCCGTGGAGCCGGCGTAGAACGACGCGACGAGCCCCGCGACCTCCTCGGCGAGCGGCCCGTCCACGCCCCCCCGGAGAGATCGCACCCTCTCCCTCGCCACCGCGATGAGGGGTCGGCTCCCGTGCGGATCGAAATCCCGCAGCACCTCGTGGACGGCTATTCCGGACTCCCGCGGGGGCAATTCATCCAGTCCGGCGGGCTCGACATCGGACTCCCGGTCCAAAGCCGCGCACTCCGGGATGCCGAGGAGGTAGCGCCACCGATGGCGCAGGGGACACTCCGCGTACACGATGAGCTCCGAAACCGTGTTCTCGAACGAGCGGCCGTCCGGCGCCCGGCGCGGCCATGAGGCGAGCCCCGCCAGATCCCGCGCGAACTGCCGGTGCTCCGGTCCCGGGCCGGGGACTTCCGCGGCCTCCGAGAGGGCTCCCGCGTGGAGGTCCGCCAGTGCGGCGCGACGCGGACCACCGGAGGGCTCCTCGGCCACCCTGACCACCGCTGACCGGTCGCAGAACGGCGCGAGCAGCGACCACCACGACCCCCGCCTCCCCGTGCCCTCCCGGGCGGACAGGACCAGCTTGCGCTCGGCCCGCGTCACGGCTACATAGAGCAGACGGATGGACTCCTCTTCTTCGCGCCGGCGCGCCTCCTCCGTCAGACGGCGATGGAGGGGGGTGGGGACGGCGCCCGCCCCGGGGAGGACCACCCGGGCGGCGAGCCCCTCCGGACCGATGCACAGGGCAGGCTGATCAACACGCGGCGGGCGGCCGAGGTCCGGAAGGAAGACCACGGGGAACTCCAGTCCCTTGGCGGCATGAACCGTGAGGATCCGGACCACGTCCTCGGCTTCCCCACCCGTCGGCGCCTCCGTCTCCCGGATCTCGCGGACGCGGAAGTCCTCGAGTGCGTCGAGGAACTCCGGGAGACCGCCACCCAGGGAGCCGGCGAGGGCCACGGCCTTCCGGAAGTTGGCCGCCCGGCGGCGGCCACCGGGCAGGAGCCACACCGCCGTCGCGTAGCCGCTCCCGGCGAGCGCCGCCTCCGCCACCGCCGCCGGCCCCTCCCGGCCGGCCAGGATCCGGAGGCGCCCGACCAGATCCCGGAACCGCCTCCAGCATCCGGCATCCGGTTCCGCGAGACCCGGCACGTCCGGGGGCCCGGCGAGCAGGTCCGCGAGGTTCCCTCCCCCCTCCGCCCGGGCCGCGGCGAGCGCGAGGAGCCCGTCCTCGGTGAGCCCGCAGAACGGCGACCGCAACGCGGCGGCGAGCGACACCTCGTCCCGAGGGTTCACGACCACCCGCAGCATCCGGGCGAGGTCCACGATCTCCCGGGCCTCGAAGAACCCGCGACCCTTGACCACGTAGTAGGGGACGTCGTGCTCCTCGAAGGCCCGCTCGTACGTCTTCAGGTCCCCGAACGCCCGGAGCAGGACGGCCACCTCGCCGAACCGGCAGGCGCCCTCCGCCTCCATGGTCCGGATCCGCCGCGCGATGGCCGACGCCTCCGCCACGCGACCCGCCGCGGCGGAGTCTCCCGGGACGAGCAGGACCTCCACCGCATCTCCCGGCGGCTCCTCTCCCACCGCCTCCATGTCCGAGTACGTCACGATCGACTGACCCGCGAACAGCTCCCGGAACACGCGGTTCGCGAAGTCCACCAGGGCCGGTCGCGAGCGGAAGTTGTGCCGGAGCTCCACCACTCCCTCGGGCCCCGCCTCCGCGGCGAGCGCATGGAAGAGCTCCGGCCGGGCATGCCGGAACCCGTAGATCGACTGCTTCACGTCCCCCACCGCGAAGCGCTCCCCGGGCCGCGCCAGCAGCCTGAGAAGCGCCTCCTGGCGGGGGCTCACGTCCTGGTACTCGTCCACCAGGACCTGGCGGAAGCGGTCGCGGACCGCCTCCCGCACCTCGGCGTCGGCCGAAAGCAGCGCAAGGGCGCGCTCCTCGAGGTCCGCGAAGTCGAGCGCCCCCGCCCGGGCCTCGAACCGTCGGTACCACGTATCGAGGTCGATCAGATAGGCGCGCAGCGCGACGAGAGCCGGCTGGCCGTACATCCCCGCGGCGAGCCCCAGCGCCCTCGGGATCCCCCCCTCCCGCGCCGCGCGCAGCGCCTCCCGATCCCCCTTCGCGAACCGCCGGAGGTCGATGGCCGCCTCGATGGCCGCGAGAGCGGCGGCCGCCGCCGGAGGGTCCGCGGCGAGAGCTTCGAGACGACCGGCGAGGGCCCGGCCGTGCTCGAAGCGCTCCCGGTACTCCTCCGGGGCGCGCGGAGAGACCACGGCGCCCCGGACCGCGAGGGCGACCGCGGCCAGTGCAGCCTCGAGCTCCCCCGGGTCCTGGCCGGGCACCTCGAGATCGGCGGGCCGGACCCCCGCGGACCGCAGGGCCTCGAGCAGCACGACCGACTCCTCCTCGATGCTCCTCCCGGCGAGCCGCGCAAGGTGCTCGAAGCGCTCCGAAGAGCCCGTCGCGAAGTCCAGGGCCGTGGCGCGGACCGCCTCGCCGAGGATCGCCCGGGCGCCGAAGTCGTCGAGGACGGCGAAGGCCGGGTCGAGACCCGCCTCCAGGGCGTTCTCCCGAAGGAGTCGGGCGCAGAAGGCATGGATGGTGGAGACGCAGGCCCACTCCACCTCGGCGCGCTTCTCGTCCTCCCGCCGCCGGGCGAACTCCGCCGCGAGCCGGTTTCGCATCTCGCGGGCGGCCTTTGTCGTGAAGGTGATCGCGAGCAGCCGGGAGAGCGGGATCGGCTCCTCGGGCCGCGTCACCAGCGAGACGGCGCGTTCGACGAGGACCCGGGTCTTCCCCGAGCCCGCGCCGGCCCGGACGCAGAGATCACGACCCGTGACCCGGACCGCGCGCTCCTGCTCCGGCGTGAGGCTCATGGTTCCCCCCGATCGAGGCGCCACGGCTCCACCCGGCAGACGTCGCGGAACCCGCAGCGGCGGCAATGCTCGGTGTCGCGGGGTCGCACCTCGATCTCCCCCGCCCGGATGCGCCCGTCGATGGCGAGGACCAGGTCCTTCGTCCGGGAGAGCAGGCCCGCGAGTCCTTCCCCGTCGAGCTCCCGGATGGTGCCTTCGGGGCCGAATGACGTGCCGAGACCGCTCCACTCCCCGGCGGGGAGAGTCACCAGGAATGCGCCGCGCGGATCCCGCCCTCCGATCTCCCGGAGCGCCAGCAGGTAGATCGGGAGCTGCAGGTGCGCCCCCGCCTCGAGGTCTTCCGGACGGACCCGCTCGAACCCGCGCCTCGACCACTTGTAGTCCACGATGATCGCCCCGATAGGCCCCTCGTCCACGCGGTCGACACGTCCCCGGAGGCCCACCCGGCGTCCGTCCGGCCCCACGACCACGAGGTCCTCGAACTCCCATTCGAGCAGCGCCGGACGGGGGACCGGCCCGCGAAGACGCTCCCGTTCCCGATCCACGAAGCCGGTGAGCGCGGCGCGCTGCCTCTCGCGGGCGACGCGATCCGACAGCCCCGGGGCGATTCCCGCCGTCCGGGCCGCGAAAACGGTGTCGTACACCGGGCCGGGATCGCCGATCTCGCCCCCCGTGACGGCGGGTCGGAAGACCACCGCGAGCACCTCGTGCGCGATCTCCCCGAGGAGTCTCGCGTCGAGTTCGAGCGCCGAGGGCGAAGCCGAGAGACGCAGCTCCTGGCGTGCGAAGTGGAGGAACGGGCACTGCACGAAAGCCTCGAGGGAACTGACGGAGCGCCGCCGGGGCGCGAACCCGCCGGCCACCCCGGCGGGAGGGGGACGCCGGAACCGCAGGCCGGTGCGCAGAGCGTCGCGGTACTCTCCATCGGAGAGCAGGACGTCATGCAGGGCCGCCCCCCGGAGGGCGCGGTCCTCCTCGATCGTACCGGGCCGGACGGGATCGGACAGGGCGAGGAGGGCCATCCGGTGGAGATCCGCCGTCGAGGTGACCTCGCCCGGTTCCGGCAGCATGTCGGAGAGTCGCCGTGGGGAGAGAATCTCCCCGAGGAACAGGGAGGGAAGGACCTCCTCCCCCGTCCCGTCGGTGGCGGGATAGGTGAGGAAGAGCCGTTCCGAGGCCCGCGTCAGCGCCACGTAGAGCAGGTAACGTTCCTCGTCCCGTTCGAGCAAGCGCTCGCGCAGGGAGACGCCGCCGCCGCGATTGACCTCGCCGCGCTCCCGATCCGGGAGAAACACGTCCTCCTTCGGTCGCCGGGGAAACTCCCCCTCCACCAGCCCGCAGACGAAGGCCACGGGGGCCTCCCACTGGCGGGCCTCCCGGGCATCGATCATGTTCACCACGTCGAGCCGCCGATCCGGCGCGGGAGCAGCGCCGCAGGCCAGGCTCTCCCGGAGTTCATCCAGGAATCGGCGCCCGGTGATCGCGGCCCCTTCTCGGTCGAGCGAGTTCCCCGTCGCGGCGATCGTCGCGAACAGCGCGTCGAGGGTGCGGGCCTCCCGACGGAGAACCGCCTCGTCTCCCGCGGGATCCAGGATGTACGCGGGCCGGAGGGCGCAACGCAGGAGGTCCGTCGCCGCCGCGGCCAGTTCCCTCGGAGGCCGCTCCTCCCCGGCGAATCCGACGTCAGCCAGCGGCCCGAGGGCCGGAACGAGCTCGATCCACTCTCCGAGCGAGGCCGGGGGTCCGGCCGCGGCGATGCCTTCGCCGACCCGGTCGATCCTCCCGCGGTCCGTCCCCGGCACGCGCCCGGAGCGGAGCACGGAGAGCAGCGCCCGGGGATCGGGGGTCCCGGCCGCGGCCTCGAGCAGGGCCAGCGCGTCGCGGACGAGCGTTTCCCGCGCGAGGTCCAGGCGGCCGAAGACCCGGAACGGTACGCCGTGACGCGCGAACGCCTGCCGGAACCGATCCGCCACCGGCTCCGTGTCGCGGACCACCACCACGATGTCCCGACACCGCCGGCCCTCCCGGAACACCAGCGAACCGGCGGTCCGCGCGACGCGGTCGGCCTCGTCCTCGGGATCGGCGCCCACGAGGACCCGGGCCGACCCGTCCGACGGTTGCGGAACCGGGTCCGGGACGAACAGCGCGGCCTCGATCCGAAGAAGGTCCCGCGCGGTCGTCCGCCGGCACCCCGCCACGCGCTCGACGCCGAAACCGCGGTCGAGGAGGATGTCCCTCGTCTCCTCGGATACCCGGAAGGCCACGGCCCCCGCGCCGCCGGGGTCGAGCGCGAGCGTGACGAGAGTCTCTTCGGCGCGACCCCGCAAGAGCAGCAGGATCTCCCGTTCCAGACGGGTGAAGTTCTGGAATCCGTCCACACCGAAAAACGCGAGAGCCGGCGAGGTCATATCGTCCCGGAGCCGATCCCGGGCCTCGCGCAGGAAGTCCTCGTGGTCGAGGAGCCCCTCTTCGCCGCGAAGCCGCTCGTATTCGGAGAGGACAAGGCGCAGCGCGGCGAGCCGGCGCTTCGGGGCCCCGCGGAGTCGTCCCACGAGACCATCGACCTCCACGAGGAGATCGGGCGGGGACAGGCCGTTCTGCTTCAGTTCCTTGATGAAGGCGAGAGCGGCCCGGCGCAGCCCGGCGAAGCGGCTGATCTCCCCGAACGGCCTCCCCGCGGCCCGGATCGCGCGCCGGAGCAGGAGATCCTGCTCCAGCCCGGAGAGCAGGTCCCCGATGGCCCGCCCGGTGAGCAGGCGCTCGGCGAGACTCGTGAACGTGTAAACGCAACGATCGAAGAATCCGGCCAGTCCGGATGCACGGGAGAGGAGGAGGCGCTTCACGTGGGAAGCCTGGGAGAAGGTGGGAACCAGGAGGACTCCGGCCTCCTCCCTCCCCCGCTCGACCAGCTCCACGAGGCGGTCCAGCAGTCGCCGGGTCTTCCCGGTGCCCGCCCGGCCGAGGAGGATCGAGGCCTTCCGGTTCACGCGGGCAGTCTAGCAGCACGCCGGGACGGAGATCCGCAAAGCCGGGACTGCCCATGCCCCCGACCGGCGGCTGGCCAAAAGGTCTTGGCGCACCCCCGGGCGTCACTATACTCGGTCCTCTTCCACACCAATGAGGGCCCCCCGTGCTCGAGATCGACCACCGGATCCACATCGCCGGCACCGGCAGCAGCGTGCCCGCGCATGTCGTTTCGAACGAGGACCTCGAGGGGATGGTCCGCAACTATCGGCCGGAAGACGGTGACGCCCGGTTCTCCGACTGGGTGGACCGCGTATCACACATCCGGCAGAGACGTTTCCTGCATCCTGACCACTCGGCCGGCATGCCCGCGCGCGAAGCCTGCCTTCGGGCGATCGAGGCCTCGGGCGTCCCCCCGAGAGACATCGGCCTCTTCATCTTCGCCACCTTCACCACGAAGAACATCTACCCCGGCGAAGAGACCATGCTCTCCGAGGAGATGGGGTTGAAGGGCGCGGCAACCTTCTATCTCACCGCGGCCTGCGCCGGAGGCATCTACGGCCTCCATACCGCCCTGGCGTTCCTCCGGGCGGGCATCTACCGCCACGCGCTCGTCGTCGCCTCGGAGCATCTGTCCGCGGTGGTCGACTTCGGCGATCCGATCACCGCGATCCTGTTCGGAGACGGCGCCGGCGCGGCCGTGCTTTCGCGGCGCGATCACGAGGGGGCTGGCGGCGTGGTCACTCGATGTGTCCTCGGGAGCAGCTACGCCCCGGGGACGATCATGATGGAGAACATGAACGTCGCGCCTCTCGGCCATCGGCGCTCGCTGGACGACGGGGACGGCGTGCGGGAGTACAGTCGCCGCGAGTACCTGCGCATGGAGGGCGGACCGCGCGTCCTGCGGAACGCGGTCAACATCATGGCCGAGACGACCGTGCGCAGTCTCGGCTTCACCCCGGAGGACCTGAAGCGGGGAAGTCCGGAACTCCGGGAGCACCTCGGACGTCTCCACGTGATCCCCCACCAGGCGAACGGGCGCATCATCGACGGGCTGCGCGACAAGCTGGGCATCCCCGACGAGCGGATGTACAAGACCATCTACCATTACGGGAACATCTCCGGGGCCAGCAACCTCATCACGCTCGACTACGCGGTCCGTCGCGGCAACATGCGGCGGGTGATGGACGGCGAGCGCGTCCTCTCCATCGAGGAGGACGTGGGGCCGCCTCTCAGAACGGGCGACCTCGTCGCCGTTCCCACCGTGGGTGCCGGCTACCGTCTGGGCTGCTTCACCTTCGTACACGAGGCGGTCGGGGAGAAAGTGCGATCATGACCCGTCAACTCATCATCATCGTCGTTCTCGTGAGCGCGGTGGCTGGCGTCCTGGCCGCCTTCGGAACCGCGAGCGCTCTCCGCAGGGACCCGGCGGCGAGTGCGCCCGGCACGGTGGGGGCCCTGGAGGAGGAGGTCCGGGAGCTCCGCCAGAGGCTCGCGGCCATCGAGGAGGGGAAGCTGGACCGCGCCGCCTTCGACAACGGCCTCGCCTCGATCGCCGAGCGGCTCTCGACGATCGAGAAGGCGATCCGGGCGCCGGCCGGCGAGACCGCGGAGAAGCCGGCCACCTCCCCTCCCCTTCCCACCGCCCTCGGAGCAGCCCTCGCGGGCGGCGGACAGGAAGACGCCATGCGCGCGGTGGGCGAACTGATGAAGGTCCAGTTGAAGCAGGGCCGCGACCGGTTCGTGAGCGATCTCCTCAACCCTTCGGAGGCTTCCCGGGCGCGCCAGCAGCGCGAGGTGAAGCGCTGGGCACAGATGCTCGCCGGTAACCTCGGGCTCGACGAGACCGAACGCTCGGCCGTGGAGCAGGTGCTGGCGGAGGTGGATCAGGGCCGGCGGGACCGGCTGCGGCAGGTCTTCGAGAGCAAGCCCGTCGACCAGATCACCTACGGCGCGGACCTGAAGCCGGTGATCGACGACTCCTTCTCCGATGAGGACCGCAGGATCTCCCAGATCCTCCCTCCTGAAAAGGCGGACCAGTACAAGCAGAACGCGGACGTGATCCGGGGATTCATCACGACGATGGCGTCCGCCGCATTTCCCGATCAGAAGTGACCCTTCCCCGGACCGGCCGTCGGGGAATCCCGCTCATCACGAGCCGCTTTCCGCGCCGATGATTCCCGCGGCGGGCTGCCGAGGGCCCCGTGCCTGTCCGGCAAGCCCATCCCGAACTCCCGGGAGTCGATCCGCGATGAAGAACGTAAAACCACTCGCCGGCACGGAGTCTCGTCCGGCCGATCCGGACCTCGACGGGCCCGACCCCCGCCCGGGGGAGGAGGAGGCCGCCCGTCAGCTCTTCGTGACCTTCGGAAAAACTCTGAAGACCATCCAGCTCTACCCCTCGAACAACAAGCTCTCGGTCGCGGCGGTGGGCGATCTCCTGTCCTCCTTCACGGAGTTCCTCTCCCGGTTCGGCGAACTGGCCGTCGACGTGGAGGAATCAAGACTCGGCCTCCGGGGCCGGCCGATGTTCGAGGAGTCGGTCCGGAGCCACTCGATCCCGTGGCGCCTGCATTGTGACGGCGTCCGCCGTCTCGTGTTCAGACCGGGATTGCCGGAGCGGGAACTCCTGACCTTCCTCGACATCCTCGGCCACCCCCCCGCCGTCGATGACCCGGAGGACGACGTTGTCTCCCGGCTCTGGGAGGAGGATCTTCCCCACATCCGGTACCTCGTCCTCGACACGGACTCCCCGGTCGAGGACCCGCACGACCTGTCGCGCGGGCTTCAGCACGGGGAGAGCGACGGCCTCGTCCGGCACTCCGAGGAGGCGTGCGGCGAACCGGCTCATGGGGATCCGCGACCGAAGCGCTCTCCGCCGCCGCTCGTCACCGGCACCTCGAGCGACCTCCTGACCATCACGGATCGGGACCGCGAGGCGCTCGCGGAGATGATCTCGCATGACGGTCGGCGGGACCTCCGGCAGGATCTCACGACGCTGCTTTTCGAGTTGCTTGATCAGCAGAGAGACGAGGATGCCTTCCAGAACACGGTCGGTGTTCTCGGTCTGCTGCTGCGTTCTTTCCTCAAGGCAGGAGACGTTTCCGCGGCGATCGACGTTCTGAGGCGGCTCCGAAGCGTTCTCGAAACAGAGGCTCCGACATTCCACCACTCGATCGTCCGGAGCCAGATCGGGATCTGCTCGGGACCGGAGACCACGGGCCTCCTCGCCGGCCTGCTCGCGAAGCACGACCGCGCCCACCTCCAGCACATCCAGGAGTTCATCGACCTCCTCGCCCCCTCCTCCGGAGCCGTGCTGTCGGCCCTCCTCCCGCACGCCGAGGACGCCGGACTTCTGGAACACCTCGTGCGCCGCATCGGCGAGACGGACGCGGAGTGCCTTCGCGGACTTCTCGGCGGCCGGGAACCCGCCCTCGTCCTCCGCGTGATCGCGGCCATCGCGGCCATCGGGAATCCGGATCACGCCGACTGGCTCATGCCGCTGCTGTCGAGCCCGGACATCCCGCTCCGGTTCGCGGCCGTGCGCGCGCTCGGCCGACTCGGCGGCGCGAGGGCGAAGGGCGGACTGATCTCGGCCCTCGAAAACCCCGAGAGCCAGGTCCGGATGCAGGCCCTCCGGACCATCGCGGAGCGGCCGGACCCGAGTCTGCTCCCGCTCCTCCTCCGGCACGCCGAGTCGAAGGAGACGGCCGGGCGGGACCTGTTCGAACTCCAGGAGATCTGCCGCACGATCGCCATCACGGGACGGGAGACCGCCCTCGCCTGGCTTCTCTCCGAGGTCGATCGACAGTCCCGGCTCCCATGGCTCCGCCGGGATGACCGGCGGGCGGCGGCCGCCGCCGGACTGGGCTTCGTGGGCGGACCGGCGGCCCGGGAGAGCGTCGCGACGCGCATCCCTGCCGCGACGGGACGCGTGCGGGACGCGCTCCGGGGGGCTCTGCGGCGTCTCGACGACGCCGGCGACCGGGTGCCGAGGGAGACCGACCGATGAGCACCGTGAACCCGCCACCCGCCGCCGGTCAGGAGCGGCCCGTCCTCCGCCTCGCCCGCACCCTCGTCCAGCGTTTCTACGCCTGTGTGAAGGCCACGCAGATGTACGACTCCGCCCATGGCATGGTCGAGGAGGCCTCCGGTGACCTGGTGGACACCATCCGGGCCCTCTGCCGACAGGAGGGGCGGGCCCGTCTGGACCGAGGTCACGGGATGCTCGCGCTGAACGGCGGCGTGCTCCAACCGGACCTGGCCGGCACCGGCAGTTTCCGGTTCACCCTCGACAGGATGACCGCCTGTCGGATCGGCGGAATCGTCTTCGAGGAGTCCGTCACGCCTCGCGACGTCGTGCTCCTCTGTGACGCGCTGAACCGATCCACGTGCGACTTGGAGGATCCGTTCGAGGCGGTTTCCGCCCACCTCCGGGAGAACGGAGCCGCCGGCCTCCGGGTCGAGCGATCGCGGGACCTTCCCGACGACGTCGGTGTCCGGCCCACGCGACGGAGTGTCAAGCAGCGCTCGGTGGAGTGTTTCTTCCGGTCCTTCAGGCTGGCTCGCCACATGCTGGCCGCGGGCGACCCGGGCCGGATCGACTTCAAGCGGGCGAAACGCGTGGTACAGGACATGGTCGACGCGATCTCCGAGGAGAAGTTCATCCTCCTGTCCCTCGCCAACATCAAGAACTACGACCAGTACACCTTCAACCACTCGACCAACGTCGCCATCTACTCGATCGCCTTCGGACTGCACCTCGGCCTGGACCGACCGACACTCGCCGAACTCGGCATCTCCGGTCTGTTCCACGACCTCGGGAAGACGCGCGTCCCCCGGAAGATCCTGAACAAGACGACGGCGCTCGAGACCCACGAGTGGGAGGCCATGAAGGCCCACTCCACTCTCGGCGCGGAGATCCTCCTCGAGTCGCGGAGGATGAACGACGCCCTGATCCGGAACATCCTCGTCGCGTTCGAGCACCATCTGAACGCGGATCTGGGGGGATATCCGCGCCTCGCCGGCCACCGCGACCTCAACCTCTTCTCGAGGATCGTGGCCATCGCCGACGGCTACGACGCGCTCACCACCGCGCGCGTCTACCGGAACATGAGCTACACTCCGCAGGAGGCGCTGAGCGTCATGCTGGAGGGGCGGGGCAGCGTCTACGACGCCGTCCTCCTCAAGTTCTTCATCCACTCGATCGGGATCCACCCGATCGGGTCGGTGGTGGAACTCTCCAGCCGCGAGAAGGCGATCGTGTATCGCGGCAACCCGGACCACCCGGATCTCCCGGTCGTGCGGGTCTTTTCGGACCCGGACGGCAACCGGATCCCGGGGCGCCAGGAAGACCTCTCCCGGATGCTTCCCGGTCACGAACCTCTGCGGATCGAGCGCCCCATCGACCCCGGGTCCTGCTTCGAGTCGATCGAGGACTACCTCGGGATCCTGTAGATGGCGAGCCGGCAGTCCAGGTCGCCGTTCTTCAGGTCGTACCCCCCCGCCGACGGGAGCGCCAGTTCACCGAGGAGTCCCTCGTCCGACCCGAGCACGGCAGCCGTGAATCCCGCGCACTTCTCCCGGAGGAAGCCGCCGAAGGCCCGATAGAGGGCCGGCAGGTCCCGGCGATCCCCGAGGCGCTCGCCGTACGGCGGGTTCGTCACGATCCACGCGTTCCAGCCCTTGCGCGGCGTGAGCTCCGTCGCATCTCCCTCCTCGATGCGGATCACGCCGGAAAGTCCGGCGGCCTCGACGTTCTGCCGCGCGCCGGCCACCGACTCCGCCGACCGGTCCCGACCGAGGACCACCAGCTTCGCCGGCGCCCTCCCGGCCGCCCGCGCCGCCGCCGATTCCGCGGCGAAGGCGGCGGCGTCGTGTCCCGGCCAACCCGTCAGGCCGAACCGATCCCGGTAGCGCCCCGGTGCCATGCCGCCCGCCAGCAGCGCGGCCTCCACGAGAATGGTCCCGGAACCGCAGAAAGGATCGATCAGTGGCGCACGCCCGTCCCACCCGGAGGCGAGGAGACACGCCGCGGCGAGCGTCTCCTTCAGCGGGGCACGTCCCTGGAAGCGCCGCCACCCTCTCAGGTGGAGGGAACCTCCGGAGGTGTCGGCCAGAAGGGTACAGCGGTCCTCGAGGAGATGGGCGTGGAGGTGGAGCGAGGGGTCATCGAGGTCCACGGACGGCCGGCGACCGTGCTTCTCGCGGAACGCATCCGCCACCGCGTCCTTGACCCGCTGGGTGACGAACACCTCGTGATCGAGCCGGCAGCGGCGGCTGCGAGCGGTGACCGAGAACGTCCCGTCCGGCCCCAGGAACCGGGAGAAGTCGACCGTGCGCACACCCCGATACAGCTCGTCGGCGTCCGCGGCCGGGAACCGCGCAAGCCGGAGCCACACTCGACTCGCGGTCCTGAGCCACAGGTTTGCGCGGATGGCATCCCGGAGGGTCCCCGAGAACTGCACCCCGCCCTGCTGTCCTTCCGAGCGCGAAAGGCGCAACGCCCTGACCTCGCGCAACAGGAACGGCTCGAGGCCCGGTGAACAGGAGACGAAGAAGGTCTCTCGACCCTGTGGGGGGTTCATGCGCCGGCTGACCGGACGTCGCGCATCAGCGCCAGTACCGGGTGTTCCGCTCGGTGCCGACGTGCGCGTAGTAGGGCCAGGAGCCGTAATACGGATACCACCAGTAGCCGTAGGCCGTCGCGATCTCCCTCGCACGATGCTCTACGGTACTGTCGATCACGCGGTCGAGCGTCTCGGGCGCCACTCCCTTCGACTCCAGATCCCTCATGAGTCCATAGGAGAGGCGGAACCCGATGGGACGGCTCGAAAGCGCGTCCACCAGTTCGGAAGCACCCGGCCCTCCCCGACTGAGTTCGAGGAGTTCGTTCTGGGAAATCGGCTCGCGCTCCGGACCGCTCGCACAGGCGGACAGGGCACCAGCCAGCAGGACGGCGGTCATGACCCCGGCGATTCTCATGGCGGAACCTCCAGCGGTGAGTCTATCCCACGATCCCCTCCCGTGCGCCGAGAATCCCGCGTTCTCCGCTCCGGACCCGGCCCCGCTGAGCGGCCCGCCGGCATTTCTCACCGGGCGCGAGGTGGGGACAGTTACATTCCGGTCACGCTACGGCCGGGACGCGTGCGCGCGGTCGTCGTCGTCCGAGTGCCCGGTCCTGAGCGATGAGCCATCGAAGAGGCCGGGGAACGACGGTGAGGCGAAGTGAAACGCCCGGGACCGCGCACACCGATGACCCGTGCCGATCGGGTACCTTCGGAGGTCTTCATGTCCAGGCGTTTCCTGCTGCCGATGCTCCTCCTCGCGCTGGCCGTCGCAGCGGTCGCCTTCGCCATCCGGTTCGCGGGCCGCGGCCGCCAATCGGAAGACGACCTGGCAAAACTCTGGGCGTACCTGCGCTGGGCGGCTCAGCACTCCGCCTATGGCGACGAGGCCGTGGAGGCGGCAGGAAGTCTCCCGGGAACCGACGCCGAGGGGATCCTCGAGTTCGCCCTGGCCCGGTTCGACGACGCCTTCGAGGACGATGACCGGGCCATCCGCGCACTCTACGTTCTCGCGAAACGGGGAGAAGCGGGCCTGCCGGCCCGGATCATGAAGTGCGTCGAGGAGGGTGGCGAAGCGTTCGTCGGGGAATGGGCCGGCCGCGCCCTGGCCCGGATCCCCGGCCCCGAGGCCACCGCCCGACTCCTCGAACTCGCGCGGTCCGAGGATTCCGACGCGAAGCGCGCCGCGGTCCTCGCGCTTGCCGGCCGCGATGGTGCCGAAGCCCGCGCGACGCTGGTGGCCTGTCTCGCCGATCCGGACGAGGAGATCGCCGCCGTCGCGGCGGGGGCCCTGGCCGCAGCCGGCGATCCGGAGGGCACGAGAGCCGCGGAGGCGGTCCTCGGGAAGGAGGACGACTACCTGGATGCCGCTCTCGCCCATGGCCTCACGGCGTCGGGGGACGATGCCGGATTGCCGTTGCTGGACCGGCTCCTCGCGCGGGAGTCCGCGGAAGCCCGCGCGGCGGCGACTCGCGCTCTCGGTCATCTGGGCGACCGGGCTCCTCCGGCGACCCTCGCCCGTCTCCTGACCGATCCTGACTCGCAGGTGCGGATCGCCGCCGCCGCGTCCCTGGCGCGGGCCCTCCGTTCGGAGGCCGGCGCGGAAGAACTCGCGAGGGCGATCGGAGAGGAGCCCGATCTCGACATCCGCGTGGAGGCCCTGCGCGCCCTCGCCGCCCTGCACCGCGAGGCGGACCGCCGTCTCTTCGAGACGTGGTTCCGCCTGCCCGCGGACGACGAAGCCCATCGCCGGCTGAAGATCTGGGCCGCCGCCGCGCTGCTCGAACTCGCGAACGGACGCTGATCCACTGGCAGCCCGTCGGCGTAGGCCCTCATGCGCACGGAGGCAGCTCGGCGACGGGCTGCCAGCATTCAACGGCTTGAAACTGCTTTAGTCCCGGATCTGGGGACCTTTCAGAAATCGCGAGTCGCCGCCTGGTTCCGGATGCGTACGAAGCCTGTTCGGAGGCACTGTGCGGCTTCATGGCCGAGCCGATGAGGATGCCCGGTCCTGCTTCAGTTCCGGCGGCGTGGAGGGTCGGGAGGTTGCGCGTGCCGCGCAGGAGCGACCACTCTCCCTGCACCTTCGAAAGACCTCGGTGCAGGAACTGGCCGAATCCCCCCGCAATCACAGCTGCCCGAAGACGGGTTCAACCACCTGACCCGCGAACGGTCGGGACTCGCGACCCCCCCCGCTTTCAGCTTCTCCCGCATCGCCAAGTCCCCAGGACCGCTGGCAGCCTGTCGGGGCCAAGGACGATCTCTGCGGTGCGACCCTTTACCCCGACAGGATGCTGGCTGTCGGTACAATCCGCCCATGCCGAAGAACGACGCATCGCCCGGCCGGCGTCTCCATTCCTTCGCCGTCGGACTCCGCCGCCACTTCCACATGAACCCCGAGCTCGGCCTCGAGGAGAAGAAGACCCAGCGCGAGGTGCGCCGGGTCCTCCGGGACCTCGGCATCCCCCACCGGCCCTGCGGAGGCACGGGGGTGATCGGGCGCATCGAGGGAGCGGAGCCCGGGCCGGCCCTGCTGCTCCGGGCGGACATGGATGCCCTCCCGGTCACGGAGGAGAACCCCGTTGCCTACGCGTCGACGATCCCTGGTCGGATGCACGCCTGCGGTCATGACGGCCACATGGCGGCTCTCCTCGCCACGGCCCGCCATTTCCGCGAGGAGGGTCTGCCCCGGGGCACGCTCCTTCTCTGCTTCCAGCCCGGCGAGGAAGGTTTCCGTGGCGCGGCGAAGATGATCGCCGACGGCGCACTCGAGGATCCGCGCCCCGACGCCGTCTTCGCCCTCCACCTCTGGCGCGAACTCGAGGTCGGCACGATCGGCGTTCTCGATGGCCCGTGCATGGCCGCGGTGGATCTGTTCTCGATCACCCTGCGGGGAAAGGGCGGCCACGCGGCCTACCCGCATCTCTCCACGGACTCCTTGCTGGCGGCGGCGCACCTCGTCACCGCCCTCCAGACCGTGGTCGCGCGGGAGGTCGATCCGATCGACACGGCGGTCGTCACGGTGGGCTCGATCCACGGAGGGACGGCTCCCAACGTGATTCCCGAGTCGGTCGTCCTCCGTGGCACCTGCCGGACCTTCCGCAAGGAGACGCGCCGCCTCGTCCGCCGGCGCGTCACCGCGCTCGCCGGCAGCGTGGCACGGAGCTTCCGTGCGCGGGCGGAGGTGGAATACGAGGAGCACCTGCCCGCCACGGTGAATGACCCGTCGCTCGCCGCGCTGGCCCGGCTGGCCGCCGCGGACGCGGCGGGCGCGAGGAACGTCGTGACCGCCGCCCCCTCCATGGGGGGTGAGGACTTCAGCCTCTTCCTTCAAGAGGTGCCCGGATGCTATGCCTTCGTCGGCCTGCGGAACGAACGGCGCGGAATCGTCCATCCCCACCACCACCCCCGCTTCGATCTGGACGAGGAGAGTCTGGCGGTGGCCGTGGACTTCACCGTCTCGTTCGCGCGGCGATTCCTTTCCTGATCCTGCTCGGCGGCGGCTGCCCGGGTGAGAGCGGGGGCCAGCCGGCCCCGGTCCTCTCCGTGCGGGCCGAAGCCCTCGCCGGCGTCGACCGGTACGGCGCGGTCGTCCCGGTCCGGTTCACCGTCCGCAACGACGGCGGCGTGCCCTGCTTCCTGATCCGCATGGAAGCGCTGTCCGGGCGCCGATGGACCGTCGCGTCCTTCAACTCTCTCGAGACGTCGGAGGGGGGCGCGCGCGTCATCCGGCGCGGCCTCCTCCTTCCCGGTCAGGAGTTGTCCTTCACCTCGACCTGTCGTCTCATCGTGGAGGACGAGCGGGTGATCTTCGATCTGGAGATCGTCGGCGACCCCGGCGCGCTCGACCGCCTGGGCGGAGCCTCCCGGGTCGCGGCCCTGCCATCAGCCGTCGAGGCCCGCGGTCTCGAACTGCCCCGGGACACCCGCTTCGGTGAATTCGCCCAGGTGGGGACGTCGGTGAAGATGCCCTCCCTGCCCATCCCCTTCGAGCCGGGCCTCCGGAGCATGCGTCTCGAAGCGTGGAGCTACAGCATCGCCCTCGGGGGATTCGTGGCGCGGGTCTCCGCATCCAGCCACTTCCTCCTCCGTGAAGACTCCCGGTCCCCGCTTCCCCCCGCGGACTTCGGCTTCTACGAGGACCTCGATCGATCCGACGGAGGAGTCCCCGTGCGGACCCCGGCCGGCGAGGTCTTCACCGTCACGCGGGAAAATGCGCTCCCCTGGCTCCGGGACCTGCTCCTCGCCGGCCTTCGGGTCGTCGCCCGCTCCGCTGGAGACGGTCCGGACTACGAACTGACCCGTTAGCAGCCCGTCGGCGTAAGCCTCCGCGCGGGTGGAAGCCCCTCGACGACGGGCCGCTGGCCTGTCGGGGTCAAGGACGATCTCTGCACTGCGACCCTTCACCCTGATCGCGAAGCTCATCGAGCTTTCCGGGGGAACCCCTCACGCCGACATCGCGAAGGAGATCGTCTCCGCCGCGATGCGGCTCGTGGAGGATCACGCCTCGCGGGGGGACTTCAAGATCGTCAGTGCGGCCCTGAAGGAACTGCGTTACGCCTTCAAGGTCTTCTCCCCCTACCGCCACGTCCGGAAGGTCACGATCTTCGGTTCGGCCCGGATGCAGCCCACGGACCCCGCTTACCGCCAGGCTCTGAACTTCGCGCGCCGGATCGCCCAGGAAGGGTTCATGGTCATCACCGGCGCCGGGCCGGGGATCATGCAGGCGGGGCACGAGGGCGCCGGGCGCGAAATGTCGTTCGGCGTGAACATCCGCCTCCCGTTCGAGCAGATCGCGAACCCGGTCATCCACGACGACCCCAAGCTCATCAACTTCAAGTACTTCTTCACGCGGAAGCTCTGCTTCGTGAAGGAGAGCAGCGCCATCGTCCTCTTTCCCGGCGGCTTCGGCACTCACGACGAGGGGTTCGAGGCTCTCACGCTGATGCAAACGGGCAAGGGCGTCCTCATGCCGCTCATCTACCTCGAGCCGCCGGGGCAGACATACTGGGACGAGTGGGAGGCCTATGTCGAACGACAGCTCCTGAAGAGGGGCATGATCTCCCCGGACGACCGCAACCTGTATTCGGTGACCGAGGACCTGGAGCGTGCCGTGAGGGAGATCAAGACCTTCTACTCGACATACCACTCGATGCGATACGTCCGCGAATACCTGGTGCTGCGCATCCAACGCCGGCTGCCGGAGCAGAGGATCCGCGAACTGACCGAAGAGTTCCGGCCCATCCTGGCGGCGGGCGGGATCGAGCAGCGGGAACCATTCCCGGAGGAGGCCAACGAGCCGGAGATCTCCCATCTGCCGCGGCTCGTTCTGCGTTTCGACCGCCACCACTACGGCCTGCTTCGCGCGCTCGTGGACCGAGTGAACGGTTGGGACCGTCACTCCGAGATGGCGTAGAGCCGCCCATCCATCGACGCCAGGTAGACCGTGCCGTCGCGCACGACCGGCCGGGCCACGATCTTGCCCTCCGTGGCGAAGACCCACCGGACACCACCTGTCTCACGGTCGAGGCAGAAGAGCTTCCCGGCCACGGTGCCGGCGTAGAGCCGGTCCCCGGCCACGGTCACTCCGCCCAGTACGACTCCTCCCAGGCCGGTCTCCCACTCGGTCCCTCCCGAGGCCGCGAGGCTCCGCCGGGACACGCATCCGTCGACGCTCGCGACGAAGATGTCATCCCCGTCCACCTCCGGAGCCGACTTGACCACCGCCTTCGCCTCGAAAAGCTTCCGCCCCCCCGTTCCGTCAGCCGCGACGGCGTACACACCGCCGTCCTCGGCTCCGAAGCAGAGCCCCGCTTCACCGGCGGCCGGGCTGCCGGCGACGGGTGCGCGCACGGACCAGGTCCAGGCTTCGGACCCGTCGCCGGCATCGAGGGCGACGACGCCCCTCCGGTCATAGCTGCCCACGTAGACCCGATTCCCCCACGGCACGGCTCGTGAGTTGGGGGCCGCCGCGACTCCGCTCGACCAGGCGACCGCCCCCGTGATGGCATCCAATGCCAGCACCGTACCCCGGCCTTCAGTCACCAGAACGCGCGACCGGGGGCCGTCCGCGCAGAGGTCCGCCGACACCCCCTCCCCCACGACGCGCCGCCACCGGACGCGGCCGTCCGAGGCGTCGATCCCCAGAGATTCCCCCCTCGAGGTTCCGGCCACCACGAAGCGCCCCACGGCCGCTGCCGATACCCCCGAGTCCCCGAACAACCCGAGGGACACGCGGAAGATCTCCTCCCCGTCGTCGGCAGACAGACAGTAGAGCCACTGGTCCCGGCCGGTCACGAAGACGCGGTCGCCGTGGACGAGCGGCGCCGCCTCCAGCGGGCCCTCGGCCTCGAACACCCACCGGGTCGACTTCCGGAGCGGAAGGGTGGTTCGCGCCGGAAGAGGTTCGGCGAGGTCCATCGCGAACGGCTCGAAGCCCTCCGCCTCCGCGCGCAGGCGGTTCTTCTCCTCGAGGGAGTACGTGATCGCCACCGGACGCGGCCCACACAGTTCCTCCCCGTTCAGGAAGAGGCGCGCCTCCGCGGGGATCGTCTCGATCCCCGCCGGGTAGCGGATCGTGGCGGTGGCGTCCGCGAGCGGGTAGAGAGACCTGACCTCGTTGTAGATCCGGATCGCGTCCTCGATCTGCCCCTTCTTGACGAGGTTCCGGGCCTTCGCCACGAGGTCCGATGCGGCCGTCCCCGAGGAGAGGATCCGCGCGAGTCGCTCCCGCGCGGTTTGGACGAGCGGTTCGTCCGACGACTCCATCTCCGCGACCCGCCGGTAGATGTCCCGCGCCTTCGCGGCATCCCCCGCCAACTCGGCCCGCCCGGCTTCAGCCATCTCCGAGCGGATGCCGCTCCGAAGATACTCCGCCTCGAGTTCGTCGATGCGGCCGACGAACTCGAGGACCTGCCGGTCCGTGGTCGCGAACGGGTACCGCTTGCGGAATGCCTGGGCCCTCCGTCGGGCCGACTCGAACCGGCGCTCCGCCACGAGCTGCGAAATCGTGCTCCGCTCCTCCTCGTAACTCTTCCGCGCCAGTCCCTCGTAGCAGAACGAACCGATCCCCCCCGCGAGGAGCAGCACCGCCACGGCAAATCCGACCCGCGTCGTCCAGATGGTCCGGCGACTCATCCCGAGGGCGCGCAGCTTGCGGCGAACGGTCCTCTGCCCGCCGTCCAGCGCGAGGATCCGGCGGTACACCTCCCGCAGTTCCTCGGCCGGCGCCCCGGCCTTCTCCAGCAACTCCGCGAGCGCCCGGAGTTCCATCAGCGCGAGGTCGTCAAGCCCCATCCCCATGAGGGTCAGGGCTCGCAGCTTCCGGAGCGGAATGTCGTTCGGCGCGACCGAGAGGAGCCGGTCGAGCACCCGCCGTGCGCGGTTCAGTAGATTCTGCCGGAAGAGCGTCTCGGCGAGGATCCTTCCCTCCTCGACCATCTTCGCGATCTCGCCGAGTTCCCGGAGGATCTCGACGATCTGCTCGCGAGAGTGGAAGTCCTGCGGCAGGAGTACCGCGATCCGCCGCAGGGAATCGAGGACCGCCCGCAGATCCCCCCGCTTGCGGTCCATCCTCGCGATCTCGTGGAGGACCTCCGCCGCCAGCTCCTTCTCGCCCAGTTCCTCATAGGCCCTCGCGAGCCGCTTCCGGACGATCAGGTCCCCGATGAGCGCCTTCCGTGACTCCTCCAGGCGCCGCACCTCGAGC
>JALOQY010000412.1 GCA_025459285.1 Planctomycetota bacterium
AAGTCGACCTTGAAGAAGGGGCTCGAGCCCTTGAACGTCACCTGCGGCCGCGGGTGGCCCTTGCGGGGAGCGGCGGGGTCGCCCTCCCCGCGGGCGACGAGGTGGCCGCCGAACAGCAGGGCGGGCAGCAGCAGGGCGAGCACACCCAGGATTCGCCTTCGCACGGGTCGCGTCCCTCCCGAAGAGAATGTTCTTTGATCCATTCGTCTAAGCGAATATTAGATTGCTTCTGAACCGGAGAGTCAACGTGAAAGCGACCGCGCTGCTCCTCAAGGCCCTGGGCGACGAGGCCCGGCTCTCGATGCTCTGGCTCCTCATGCACCAGGCGGAAGTCTGCGTCTGCGACTTCATGGAAGTCCTCGGGTGCACGCAGTCCAAGGCCTCGCGCCATCTCCGGACGCTCTTCCACGCCGGTCTCGTCTCCCACCGGCGGGCGGGGCGCTGGTCGCACTACTCCCTGAAGCCGGCTCGCGATCCCGTGGCGGCGACCATTCTCGCGGCGCTCCGCGACGGCCTCGGCACCCGCCGCGGGGCCGGACGCCTGCTCGGGAGACTGACCGCCGCCAAGGCCGGCAAGGGCCGAACCTCGTCCTCACGCTGCGACTGAAGGAACCCCCATGTCCGAGACCCCCGGCGTCGCGAACCGCCTCTCCTTCCTCGACCGCTACCTCACGCTGTGGATCTTCCTCGCCATGGCCGTTGGCGTCGCCGCGGGCTGGCTCTTCCCGGGGATCGTGCCTTTCCTCGGCAAGTTCAGCGTGGGGACGACGTCTATCCCCATCGCCGCCGGCCTGATCCTCATGATGTACCCGCCCCTCGCCAAGGTGCGCTACGAGGAGATGGGGCCGGTGTTCCGCAACACGAAGGTGCTGGGACTCTCCCTCGTCCAGAACTGGATCGTCGGGCCGGTGCTCATGTTCGGGCTCGCGATCCTCCTGCTGCGGGACAAGCCGGACTACATGGTCGGCCTCATCATGATCGGCCTCGCGCGGTGCATCGCCATGGTCATCGTCTGGAACGAGCTGGCGAAGGGCGACAGCGAGTACTGCGCCGGCCTCGTGGCGTTCAACTCGATCTTCCAGGTGCTCCTCTACTCGGTCTATGCCTGGGTCTTCATCACCGTGCTCCCCACGTGGTTCGGCCTTGAGGGCGTGGCCGTCGACATCACGATCGGGGAGATCGCGATCAGCGTCTTCATCTATCTGGGCATCCCCTTCATCGCCGGGGTACTGACCCGGATCTTCCTCCTCCGCGCCCGGGGTCGCGAGTGGTACGAGAAGCGGTTCATCCCGCGGATCAGCCCCCTGACGCTCATCGCCCTGCTCTTCACGATCGTCCTGATGTTCTCCCTGAAGGGCGAGGTCATCGTGCAGCTGCCGCTCGACGTGGTCCGGGTGGCGATCCCGCTGCTCATCTACTTCGTCGTCATGTTCTTCCTCTCCTTCTTCATGAGCCGGAAGGCCGGCGCGGGCTACCCGCAGGCGGCCACCCTGAGCTTCACCGCCGCCTCGAACAACTTCGAACTCGCGATCGCGGTGGCCATCGCCACCTTCGGTCTCCACCACGGAGCCGCCTTCGCCGCGGTCATCGGACCGCTGGTGGAGGTGCCGGTCCTGATCGGCCTCGTGAACGTCTCGCTGTGGCTGGGCCGGAAGTTCTACGGCCCTAACAAGGTGCCGGCATGAAAGGTCTGCTCTTCCTCTGCGTCGCCAACTCCGCTCGCAGCCAGATGGCCGAGGGCCTCGCCCGATCGCTCGCGCCGGCGGGGCTGCGGATCTTCTCCGCCGGCTCGACCCCCACCGCGATCCGGCCCGAGGCCATCGAGGCCCTGCGCGAGGTCGGCATCGACATCGCCGGCCAGCGCTCGAAGGCCGTCTCGGAGATCCCCGCGGCGGAGGTGGACACGGTGGTCACCCTCTGCGCCGAGGAGGTCTGCCCGGCCTGGCTGGGGACCGCCCGCCGCCTCCACTGGGGCCTGCCCGATCCGGCGGCGGCGGAGGGCTCCCCGGAGGACCGCCTCGCGGCCTTCCGGCGGGTCCGGGACGAACTGGCCCGCCGGATCCGGGAACTTCTGGCCGGACTCTAAACAAGACAAGCTTGTCCTGATTGCTGCCCCGCCGGTAGGATTCCCTCGCCGGCGTCGGGCCGGCCCGAAGGAGGCATCCAATGAGCAAGCTCGCCCTGTTCTTCCTCGCCGGCGCTCTCGCCGGTGCGTTCCTCGTCCTGGCGGTGCCCGCCCTCTCCAAGGAGGGCGAGGATCCGCACGCGAAGTACGGCCGCGACGTGCCGTCGACCCCCGAGGCCCAGGCCGACATGATGAAGCGCTGGCAGGAGGCCATGACGCCCGGCCGCTTCCACGAGCGACTCGGCTTCTTCGTCGGAGAATGGAAGGTCGTGACGAAGATGTGGATGGGCGGCGAGGGGTCGGGCGAGCCGGGGACCTCCGCGGGGAAGGCGACCTACCGTTGGCACATGGAGGGGCGCTGGCTGGCCCAGGAGTACGCGGGCGACATGATGGGCATGCCCTTCACCGGCTTCGCTCTCACCGGCTACGACAACTTCCGCAAGCAGTATGTCGGACTCTGGATCGACAGCATGAGCACGTCGCTCGCCACGATGGAGGGCGGCATCGACCGGACCGGGAAGCGGATCGAGATGTTCGGCCGCATGGACGAGCCCATGCTCGGCCAGATCGGCAAGACCGCGAAGTACGTCACGCAGATCCTCGACGACGACCGCTTCGTCTTCGAGATCCACGACCTCGACATCATCGGCGGCAACACGAAGGTGCTCGAGCTGACCTACGAGCGCGTGAAGAAGTAGTCCGCGGCGCGCGCGGCCGGGCCCTGGCGGACGCCCCCGGGCTCTCCGTCAGGGCCGGAGCGCGGCGAGCTTTCCGAGGAAGTGCTCCCAGCCCTTGCGGTGGCCGGCCCGCTCTTTCCGTTCCGCCTCGCCCTCCCCGTAGGGCGAGTGGATGACCCACAGGCGCGTTCCCCCTCCGTCGCGCGGCTCGAACACGACCTCCACGCGACGATCCTCCGACGGCTGGTGCTCGAAGGTCCAGGAGAAGACGAGGTGCCGTCCCGGCAGGAACGAGAGGACGCGGCCGAGCAGCCTCCATTGCCCCGGCCAGGTGAGGACGTAGGGGCCGCCCTCCTCGAGTTCGACCTCGGCCTGTGGCGGCCACCACTTCGCGAGCAGGTCCGGCTTCGTGAAGTGATCGAACATCTCCGCCGGGGAGAACTTCGGGAAGTCGCCGGTCAGGGTGAGCCGATCTCCCGGCGACTCGACCTCGCGGAGGAGCGGAGGCGGGGGCCGGTACAGATGCTCGGTGCTCTCCGCCGCGCGGACCGTGAGCACCCCCCCGCCCCAGTCCACCCCCACCACCTCGCGCTCGGCGGACACCCGGATCGGCATCCCGCTCCCGTCCGCCCGTGACATCCGGACCAGGAACGTCCCGTCCTCCGCCTTCGCCTCGCACGTGAAGCGCGTCGCGCCGATGCTCTCGAACCCCTTCGCCTCGTTCAGTTCCGTACGCACGAGGACGGCGCCCGCCTCGAGCGGCATCATCGCCGCCCACAGGAAGATGATGGCGGTGGCGGAGTCGGCCGGAGCCGGCGCTTCGGCCGTCCAGCGGGCTTCGCTCACGGTCTCCCCGTCGGAGACGTAGCCGGCGGCGACGAGCCGGAACGCCCCGTCCAGGATGACCTTCCGCTCCTCCTCGTACTTCCCGCCGGGGAAGGCCAGCTTCATGGTCCAGTTCGCGGAGATCCCTCCTCC
>JALOQY010000094.1 GCA_025459285.1 Planctomycetota bacterium
CCTCTATTCGGATTTCAATGAGCAAACCCTTCCCCGAAGGGGGGAAGAGATATGGAAAGGGAGCCTGGCGCGCGTTGAGTACGGTGGTTCGATGCCGAATTTCGTCTCCGGTTACCCTTTGACGAATTCTGGTTATCCCCAGAAAGGAGGTGATCCAGCCGCAGGTTCTCCTACGGCTACCTTGTTACGACTTAGTCCCAGTCACCGGGCTTACCGTAGACCGCTCCCTCCTTGCGGTTGGGTCACGGGCTTTGGGCACTCCCGGCTTCCGTGGCTTGACGGGCGGTGTGTACAAGGCTCAGGAACATATTCACCGCGGCGTGCTGATCCGCGATTACTAGCGATTCCGACTTCATGTGGGCGAGTTGCAGCCCACAATCCGGACTGGGACGCGCTTTTTGGGATTGGCTTACCCTTGCGGGCTCGCTTCCCTTTGTACGCGCCATTGTAGGACGTTTGCGGCCCTGGGCGTGAGGGCCATGATGACTTGACGTCATCCCCACCTTCCTCCGGTTTGACACCGGCAGTCTCGCTAGAGTCCCCGGCATTACCCGATGGCAACTAGCGACAAGGGTTTCGCTCGTTACGGGACTTAACCCAACACCTCACGGCACGAGCTGACGACAGCCATGCAACACCTGTCTCGGCTCCCGAGTTGCCCCGGGTCGGTCACCTTTCAGATTCCTACCACCGAGATGTCAAGCCCAGGTAAGGTTCTTCGCGTTGCTTCGAATTAAGCAACATCCTCCACCGCTTGTGTGAGCCCCCGTCAATTCCTTTGAGTTTCAGCCTTGCGACCATACTCCCCAGGCGGGGCACTTAACGCATTTGTTACGGCAGTGACGCCATCGAAAGCGCCACTACTTAGTGCCCATCGTTTACGGCTAGGACTACCGGGGTATCTAATCCCGTTCGCTCCCCTAGCTTTCGCGCGTCAGCGTCAGGAACGAGCCAGAGAGTCGCTTTCGCCACCGGCGTTCCTCCTGATATCTACGCATTTCACCGCTCCACCAGGAGTTCCACTCTCCCCTCTCGTCCTCTAGCACGGCAGTTTCGGCTGCACTTCCTCGGTTGAGCCGAGGGATTTCACAGTCGACTTGCCGCACTGCCTAGGCGCCCTTTATGCCCAGTGATTCCGAGCAACGCTTGCCACCTCCGTCTTACCGCGGCTGCTGGCACGGAGTTAGCCGTGGCTTCCTTTCGGGCCTTTGTCAAACGCCGTGGTATTAGCACGTCGTAATTCATAACCCGTGACAGGAGTTTACAACCCGAAGGCCTTCATCCTCCACGCGGCGTCGCTCCGTCAGGCTTGCGCCCATTGCGGAAAATCCTCGACTGCAGCCTCCCGTAGGAGTCTGGGCAGTGTCTCAGTCCCAGTGTGGCCGGCCAACCTCTCAGTCCGGCTACCCGTCAAAGCCTTGGTGGGCCGTTACCCCACCAACTAGCTGGTAGGACATAGGTTCCTCCCCGACCGAAAGGTCCGAAGATCCCCATCTTTACCCGAACGGAGATTCCTCTGTCCGGGACCATCCGGGATTACCGCCCGTTTCCAGGCGCTATACCGGTGTCGAGGGTAGATTGCCTATGCGTTACTCACCCTTTCGCCGCTGTACCGGCGGACCGAAGTCCGCTTTCTCGCTCGACTTGCATGCCTAAACCACGCCGCCAGCGTTCGCTCTGAGCCAGGATCAAACCCTTCACTTGGTTTTTTCCTTGACTTCGCCCCCGTCTCCGGGGGCGTTTCATGTCACTCGGTGCCCCCGCGTGAGCAGGGGCTCCGCCACTCAAAGGCTACCAGGCTCCCGATATGTCAAAGATCTGTTGCCCCGGAGCGTCTCGCGCTCCGTCGCTCAGGGATACCCCTGAGCAAAACCCGACTGTACCGAACTCCGGAAGGCACATCAAGTTTTTTCCGGATCCTTTTCGGGAAAAACATCCGGGTCGTTTCCGGCCCGCTGGTTCCCGTCGAGGAAGGGGCGGATGCTAGCGTCGCTCGCCCCCATCTCCAAGGATTTCTTTCTGCCCATCAGAAGGTTCCCGATTCCGTCCCCCAACGGCACAATCCTGCGGGAGGTCCACGTGCAATCCCTCACCCGAGACCAGGTACGCGCCGTCGACCGCATCGCGGCTGAATCCTTCGGCATCCCGGGCATTGTCCTCATGGAGAACGCCGGCCGCGGGGCGACTGATCTCCTGCTCGCGCATTACCCCGATCACCCCGTGTACCTTGTCGTCGCGGGCCGCGGGAACAACGGGGGCGACGGTTTCGTGATCGCCCGACACCTCACTCTCCGCGGCAAGTACGCCGAGGTCGCCCTGCTCGGCGAGCTGCCGACATCCTCCGGGTCCGGTGATGCGGGCGTGAACCTCCGGATCCTCACCCGTATGGGCGTCCGCCTTCATCCCCTGCGGACATCGCGGGACCTCGACGCCCTCCTCGAGAGGCCGCACGCACTCGTCGTCGATGCCCTTCTGGGCACCGGCGTTGCGGGCACGGTGATGGGCCTTGCCCGCGACGTGATCGAGCGAGTCAACGCCTCCGGCCTGCCGGTCCTCGCGGTGGATACCCCTTCCGGCCTGGACTGCGACACGGGCCGTCCACTCGGCGCGGCGATCCATGCCACGACGACCGTGACGTTCGCAGCGATGAAATCCGGGTTCCTCGAGCCTGGCGCCGAATACTGGACTGGCCGTGTCCACGTTACCGACATCGGGGCACCCATCGTCTGGGAGTGAGTCCATTCGGATCGGTCTCGTTTCGCGCACCGAAGGCCAGTTCGGCGTGCCCTGGCAGCCTGTCGGGGTATCGGGTCACGCCGCAGAGATCGTCCTCGGCCCCGACAGGCTGCTAGTGTTTCGGATTTCGCCGGCTACCTGCCCCTGCGTCTCCTTTTCAGGTAGCATGAAGAAGACCTTCCGGCCCTGGGACGTGAGCCAGGGAAGCCTCTTTCCGCCGGCTCTGAAGGACCTGGCGCCGCCGGATCATCTCTCGCACTCCATAGGCGACCTGGTGCGTGACGAACTGGATCTGTCCGCCATCTACGCCCCTTCGCCGAGTTCCGGAGGCCACGGGCGCGCCTTTCACGCGGAGGGAGATCCCTGATCAGCCAACCCCGCTACCGGTACCGGGTGACCCGGCCCTCCGGAGGAAGGCACGCCCCGCGCGCCCGGTCATGATGACCGCGGTCTGAGGTTGAACCCGTTTCAAGTCGTTGACAGCTGGCATCCCGTCGCCGAGAGGCTTCCCCGCGACTGAGGGCTTACGCCGACGGGCTGCTGGCTCCTGAACTCCCGTGCGGTTGCCGAGGACTTCTTCACCGGGACCAGGGGCGATCCCTCGACGGTCCGGACCATTGCAGTCCGGTTCACCGCCCCCCGGTCATCAACTCAGCGCGTGATCGTGACCTTCGTGCCCGCGGCCACCCACGAGAATAGCTCTTCCGAGTCGCGATTCAGCATTCGCACGCAGCCCTGTGACGCAGCCTTTCCGATCGTGTCGGGCTCCGAGGTTCCGTGGATTCCGTACCCCGCGGCCTGCTTCGTCCGCCGGAATCCCATCCATCGCGTTCCCAGAGGGTTATCCGCGTGACCGAACGGCACCCGCCGACCCTCCGCGTACCAGTCCGGTCTCTCGATCTTGGTCTCGATCTCGAAGATGCCTTCCGGCGTCTTGTCATTGGCCCCGATGCCGACCGCGAAGGAGCGCAGGGCGACGCCACCCAGAAGGACCCACAGCCGGTACTGCGACTTCCTGACGAGCACGGACAACTCATCGCGGGGAACCCGCAGAACGCGCCCCTCCTGGATCTTCCGGGGATCCGAGATGCCGTTGACCCAGAGCAGGAACCCCGGCTCGACCTTCACGCCGGGATCCTTGGGGAAGGTGCGATAGCACAACGTCCAGAGGCGGTCCCCCGGCCTGAACTCGTGGAGGTGGAACCTCGCCGGTGCGGGCGGTTCCGAGAACAGCACGTCCTCGTTCAGCGCCTCGACCCTCTTCGTCAGTGCATCGGCCTCGACGACGGAACCGCTGCGGAGGGCCGCATCCCACAGGATGCGCCGAGCCCGGTCCTTGAGCTCGATCGCTTGCGCCAGACTGGTTGCGCTGCCGGCATCCGCCAGCAAAGCATCCGCCCGGGCGACAAGCTGGCCGGCCACCTCCGCGTCAGCTTCGGGAACGGGGCCGGAAGATGCCGGCCTCGCAGAAGCCGCGGGCCCCGGCTCCTCCGCCGCGAGGGGGACCGGAGTCGCCGAGGGCCTGAGGAGAGACCATCCCCCATACGCGATGCCCGCAAGGACCAAGACGTAGAAGATGAACCGGGCCATCCGTACCTCCCCGCTGCACCGCCAGGTGGTGTAACTTGCCGATTATCCTACCAGATATCGGGGAGGAACTGCAATGCGGAACCTGCCGGAAACTGGATCGCCGGTGCCCCCCGAAAGGGGCGCCGGCGATGGCGAGACCTCCGCCGCAATGCCGCACGGCGGGGAAGTGAATGAACCCCTCAGCGAGGTGGGTGCCCCGTGCCGGATCTGCCGGAGTTCCCCGGAGGGACCTCCTTCTACCCGGTCAACGACGGGCTCCCCGGTTCATGGTATCGGTTCACCAGACTTCGTCCGCCGACACGAACATGGCAGAAGCCTCGCACGTACTGTAGCACAGCCCCTCGCGCCCGCCAAGGGTGCGGTACCGAGCTTTCGCCCGACCCGCCGTTCGGTGCTTCGCGCGAGTCCCCGTCCCACGGGTCCGGAACGGCCGACCACGGTGAAAGTCTGCCCGGTCAAAGACGAAGAGCGTGATCCGAGCGCAGGCGTCTCCCGGACGCCTGCTCCTGCAGCCGAGCCGCGGAGACTCACGAAGGCAGCGATGCGTAACGCATCGTGGTCGGCCCGAAGGGTTGTCGACCTCGGCGCGCGAAGGTGTCGCGACTCCCGATGCGGACTCGCTCACGCCGGTGCCGAGAACGAGGCCGCGCGGGAATTGCCGTCGTGGCCTGGAATTCGACGGGGAGCGGCTCGGGGTCAGCCGCGAGCTACTTCCACCAGTCGATCGAAGGCACCGGCATCACGCACCGCCAGGTCCGCGAGCATGTTGCGGTCCACGGCCACGCCGGCTCGCGTCAGACCGGCGACGAACTCGCCGTAGGTCATCCCGCGCTGGCGCGCCGCCGCGTTGATCCGCTGGATCCAGAGGCGCCGGAAGTCGCGCCGGCGCGCGCGCCGGTCGTAGGTCGCGAACCGCATCGCGCGGGCGAGATTCTCCTTCGCCGCGCGCAGGCGCTTCGACCTTCCTCCGAAGGCACCACGGGCCTCCTTGCGAATGCGACGCTTCCGGCGGGAACGCGCAAGACCTGCCCTGACTCTCATCTCCGCCTCCTACGCCTTCCCGAGCAACCGCTTGATGGACCGGACCTGGCGCCCCTCGACGAGGGAAGGCCGGCGCAGACTGCGCTTCCGCTTGGCACTCTTGTGCGAAAGAAGGTGCCGCTTACCGGCCTTCATCCGGCGGACCTTGCCTTTCTTCGTTATCTTGAAGCGCTTCCGCGCCGACTTGTTGGTCTTGATCTTGGGCACGGGACACCTTCCACTCGCTCAGGGGCACGACACACAGGCCGAAACGCAGAGTGTAGCGTGGACTACCGGACGGGTCCAGGAATTCCACTCACCGCCCTGCACCCTTCAGGCGTTGCGGTTCAGGAGGAGTGTCATTCGTCGCCCCTCCAGCTTCGGCGCCCGCTCCACGCTGGAGAGATCGGCCAGCTCCGCGGCAAATCGCATGAGGACGTCCCGGCCCAGGTCCATGTGCGACATCTCTCGTCCCCGGAAGAGGAGCGTTACCTGGACCTTGTTGCCCTCCTCGAGGAAAGAGCGCGCCTGCCGGACTTTCACCTGGAAGTCGTGGTCGTCCGTCTTGGGGCGGAGTCGGATGCCCTTGATCCGGATCCGATGCTGCTTCTCGCGCGCCTTCTGCTGCTTCTTCCGTTGCTCGTACTTGAACTTCCCGTAGTCCATGAGGCGACACACCGGCGGCCGCGCATTGGGGGCGACCTCGACCAGGTCTAGGCCGCTCTCCCGCGCCCGCTCGCGAGCCAGATCGGTCTGGATGACTCCGATCTGCTCCCCGTCATCGCCGATGAGCCGGACTTCCGGAACCCGGATTCGCTCGTTCATCCGCGGTTCCTGTTGCTGCGTTCCCTTGGTCATGCACCTCCCTTTCCTTGTAGGTTCAGCCCTGCTGGCCGGCGAAGACACCTCCGCCGCCGACGAGGGCCGTTTCGTCAAGTCGCGCATCCCACCGAAGCCGGCCTCCGCCTCCGGCACCGAACTCCTCCGTCATCCGTACCCCGTGCCTCGGTGCCGTCGAGCCCGATATCATCTTCCGGTTCTCCGTCGCGCGCAAGTCCTGCGCGCGAGGATTCGGAAGGGGCCGGCGGTAGTCCCCCGCAGCGTCGTCGTCTTCGAAGCCCGCGGTCCGCCCGCCAAACAGCGAGGGCCGCCGCGAACCGTGTCGCGGCAGCCCTCCGGCCCGAGATCGGCCGATCTCCCTTCCGTCCACTAGTTGAAGAAGATGAACGGGAAGATGAGGCTGTCGATCTCCGCTTGCTGGTTCGTCTGACCGTTCCCCTTGAATTCGGCGTGGAAACGGATGAACCGGTACCCCGACAGGTCGGAGAGGCTCCCGATGAAGTCCGTCGCGCTGTCGACATCGGGGAGTCCGGCGCTCAGGGGGAGTTCCGGTGCGCCCTGGAACGTGAGACCGACGCTGGTGCCCACCGGAACCGAAGCGTTGAGCACGTAATCCAGGAACTGGGGCTGGGCCAAGCCCATGTCGTACCACGCCGACTGGGCCTCGGACCGGTCGATGAGGTACGTGAATCGCGTGCCGTACTCCCAGACCCTCGGACCGATGACGGCGGTGGACCCGGCGCCGGGGGTGTAGACCGAACGGAGGGCCGTGCCGCCGTTGTACTCCATCCACTCGGCGTACCCTCGGTTGGCGACACCGGCCGTGTAGCCCCCGCCGTTCGAACCGGTGTGCTGGATCTCGAGGATGAGGTTGTCGGTGCCGTTGTAGGGGAAGTCCGTAGTGTACGTCGGTCCGGCCTGCCAGACCCGAGACCCCGTATTGATGACGTAGTTGGCACCGTTCACGCAGGTCACCGGGCTGTCGGAGTAGTTGGCGGCAAAGGTCGTCCCCAGCGCGCCGCTCTTCGTGTGCCCCATCAGGATCCTCACGCTGTTGCATGAGGTGGAGAAGCTCGTGCAGTACTTGTACCACTCGAACCCACGGATCGTCCGCGAGCTGCCCCCCACCTCCGACGGGAAGAACATGGTCTGGAACTGGGTGGCGATCGCCCCGGAAGCCCACGGCTCGAGGGTCACAGTGGAGTAGGTGGTCCGGAAAACCGAAGCCTGTCCACCGGTGAAGGTACCGCGGAGGTTGCCCGGGGAAGCGTTGTTCCAGCTGGCCAGAGGATACAGGTCACCGAAGTTCGGCGTGCCGCTGTAGCTGCGGTCCTCGTAGACCGCATTGTTGAAGTCCTCGCGGCGATCGTCGAAGTTCGGCTGGGTCGGGTCGTACTCGGTCCGGAAGGAGAACTCCAGCGATACCGGGATCTCCCGGCCGGCGAGGTTGGTCACACCGCGGGAGATCAGGACCGAGATCGGAACTCCGGCCTGGTTCGGATCGATGCTGTCCGTCCCCTTCCCATAGCCGAAGAGCGGCCGGAAGGTCACCGTCCGGTAGTCGCTGGAGAACCGGATCTGGCCGATGGGGACCCGACCGGAGGATTCGTCGAGGACGATGAAAGTCTGCCCGAGCACGAAGCTGGAGGGCTTCATCGGCTCCGTGAAGAAGATCCGGATGTCGGCGCGCGATGGGACGCCGGTCGCACCGTCCGCAGGGTCATGCCCGGTAATCTCGGGCTGCTCGCGGGTCGGCAAGTAGTAGTCGATGGTCTGGATCTGGGCCCGGTAGGTGGAGACGAGCCCGCCGCCGCTCAGGTTCCGGACCGCGAGCGTGGTCTCGTAGATCGAAAGCAGCTCGATCTGGTAGATGGCGTTCGCCTCGAAACCGAGCGGGTTGTCCGCGGTCGAACCCGGGTTGGCCTTCGTGTAGGTGGGATCGAAGAAGACTTCGCGCGGATTGTTCACGTTCTGGACGAACTTCCCCACCGCGTTCTGGAACAATCCCCCGCCAGCGGGGATTCCGATCCGCACCGTCCGGTCGTTGACGGTCGTCATGTCAGGAGGGACGTTGAAGGCGAGCAGAAGACGGGCATCCCGGTAGACGTCCGTGCTGTCCGGTCCGCCGAGGGACTTCGCCCCCTCACTGCGGTCAACGACGAGGAACTTCTGCAGATAGATGTCGGTATCCGCAACCCCGCCCGAACCGCCGCCTCCGCCGCCGCAGGCCGGGAGGCCCAGACCGACCGCGAAAATCACCGCCAGCCCCAATATGCTGCGGGAGATGGCCTTCTGACCCATGTTCGTCTCCTCCATGACCTTCCTCGCGGAAAAACCCGCACCACCGCCGCCGGCGGCGCACGAGCCCACGCCCTGCCGTCCTGCAGCCGAAATCTTACAGGCCATCCGCTCGACTGTCAATCCTATGCCGGGCGGTGGTGAACGGCCTGCCCGGGCTCGGCCGGGCGAGCGACCCGCAGGGAGCGCCGCAAACCCCATACCGCCGCCGAGTCCGGTTTCCCAGCGGCTTCTCGCCGGCCTCGAGCCCCGAGTTGTGCGTTTTCGCACGCACTCCGTGCGAGCCTCAACACCTCGGCGCGTCCGCCTTCAGGCCCAGTTCCGCGAGCTGGACGGCCGTAACGCCCGCCGGCGCTCCGGTCAGCGGACACAGCCCGCTGGTCGTCTTGGGGAACGGAATGACCTCCCGGATCGAGGCGCGGCCGAGAAGCAGCGCGACGAGGCGGTCCAACCCGATCGCGAAACCACCGTGAGGCGGAGCTCCGTACCGCAGGGCCTCCAGGAGGAAACCGAACTTCTCGCGGGCCTGCTCGGGCCCGATGCCGAGGGCTGCGAAGACCTGCGCCTGCATCCGCTCGTCGTGGATCCGGATCGAGCCCCCTCCCACCTCGACTCCGTTGATCACGAGATCGTAGGCCTGCGCCCGTACCGCCGAGGGATCCGTCCGGACCAGGGCGGACCACTCCCCCTCCCGCCGGAGCCCGAGCATCTGCCCGGCCCGCAGCCGGACCGCGCCGAGGACCGCCTCCACGGTCTTCCTGCGGTCCGCGGAGAGCAGCAGAAGGTCTCCCTCGCGGCCGGCGAGACGGTCCCGGATCGCGGTCAGTTCCGCGGGCGCCAGGAATTTGGCCGCCGGCCCCGCGAGCCCGCCCGCCTCCACCTTGAACCACACGAGCCCCCGCCCACCGTTGTCCCGGGCAAGCTCCTCCATCTCTCCGATCTGCTTGCGGGACAGCGTGGCGCCCTTCTCGGCGTTCAGTCCGCGCACCCGCCCTCCGGCGGCAACGGTTTCCGCGAACGCGCGGAAACCCGAACCGGAGAGAGCCTCCGTCAGATCGGAGATCGGCATTCCGAACCGGAGGTCGGGCTTGTCGCTGCCGTAGCGGGCCATGGCCTCGGCATAGGAGACCGCGGGCAGCGGAAGAGTCATCTCGACCCCCCGGAACTCACGCCACAGGTGTTCCGCCAGGCCGGACAGGACCGCGATCACGTCCTCCCGTTCCACGAATGACATCTCGACGTCGATCTGGGTGAATTCCGGCTGGCGGTCCGCCCTCAGGTCCTCGTCGCGGAAACAACGCGCGATCTGGTAGTAGCGGTCCAGCCCCGCGACCATCAGGATCTGCTTGAAGAGCTGGGGAGACTGCGGAAGCGCGTAGAAGTCCCCCCGGCGCTGCCGGCAGGGAACGAGGTAGTCGCGCGCGCCTTCCGGGGTGGAGCGTGTCAGGAGCGGAGTCTCCACTTCCACGAAGTCCCTCGCGGAGAGCCATGACCGGACGGACTCGGCGATCCGGTGGCGCCCCACGATCGTGTCCCGCATGGAGCCGCGGCGCAGGTCCAGGTATCGATACTTCATCCGGAGTTCCTCGGCCGCGTCGATGTCCTCCTCGATGGGGAAGGGCGGAGTCGCCGCCGCGCCGAGGATCTCGATGTCGTCCACCAGGACCTCGATCTCCCCGGTGGGCATCCGCGGGTTCCGCAGACCCTCGGGACGGAGAGCCACCCGCCCCCGCACCCGCAGGCACGTCTCCAGCGGCAGCTCCGATCCCTTCTCCAGGGACAGAGCCCCTTCGCCTTCCCCGTGCCGCAGCACGAGCTGCGTCAGACCATAGCGGTCCCGCAGGTCGACGAAGATGGTCCCCTTGTGGTCCCGCCGGGACGCGGCCCATCCGCAGAGGAATACTTCGAGATCGGCGTGCTCCGCGCGGAGCTCGCCGGCCGTATGGGTCCTGAGCATGGCTCCTCCTGATCGGTGAAACCGCAGGGTCTATCGGGAGTTCGCCCGGGTGTCCATCTTTGTCCGCGATGTGCGGCACCGGAACCCTTCGCCGGAAGGCCTCCTGAGGCTCTTCGGAGCTTTCACGCCGGGGCCTGCTACCATTCGCCCCATGCAGATCCGAGCCACCACCATCCTCGCGGTCCGGCGAGAGGCGGCCGTCGCGATGGCCGGAGACGGCCAGGTCACGATGGGAGACACCGTCGTCAAGCACGGAGCCCGCAAGGTCCGTCGACTCGGAGGCAACCGCGTCCTCGCGGGTTTCGCCGGCGGTGCGGCCGACGCCTTCGCCCTGCTCGAACGGTTCGAGAAGAAACTGGAGGAGCATGGCGGTGACATCACGAGGGCCGCCGTGGAGCTGGCCCGCGAATGGCGCACGGACCGATCGCTCCGACGCCTCGAGTCCCTGCTCGCGGTGGCCGACGCCGGACGGACACTGCTCATATCGGGAACCGGCGACGTGATCGAACCTGACGACGGAGTGCTCGGCATCGGCTCCGGCGGCGCTTGCGCGGTCGCCGCCGCCCGCGCCCTGCTGGCCCATACGTCCCTTCACCCGGAACAGATCGCCCGCGAGGCTCTCCTGATCGCCGGCCGACTGTGCATCCACACGAACACCGAGATATGGATCGAAACCCTGCCGTGATGGAACTGACGCCGCGGGAGATCGTCGCGGAACTCGACCGCCACATCGTCGGTCAGGCCGATGCCAAGCGCGCTGTGGCCGTCGCCGTCCGGAACCGCTGGCGCCGGGCCCGGCTCGCGCCCGACATCCGCGATGAGGTCCTGCCGAAGAACATCCTCATGATCGGCCCCACGGGAGTCGGGAAGACGGAGATCGCCCGCCGGCTGGCCGCGCTCGTCCGGGCTCCGTTCGTGAAGGTCGAGGCAAGCAAGTTCACCGAAGTCGGCTACGTCGGTCGCGACGTGGAGTCCATCGTGCGGGACCTCATGGAGGCCGGCATCTCGCTCGCCCGCGCCGAGGCCCTGGAGGGTGTCCGGGATCGCGCGCGGGAGATCGCGGAAGAGGCCGTGCTCGACGCCCTCCTTCCCGGGGCGCCGGAAGGTGACGACGGGGACGATGAGCGCGCTCGCCGGCTGAGGACGAGGGAGAAGCTCCGCGGGCTTCTTCATTCCGGCCAGCTCGGAGACAGGGAAGTGGAGATCCGCGTCGCCGAACGCGCGGGCCGCGGAGGCGAGGTCTTCGGTCAGCAGGGCTTCGAACAGACCGGCATCGACCTTCAGGCATTCATGGAGCGGATGATGCCCCGGCGCCAGCAATCCCGGCGCGTGTCCGTCCGTGAAGCCCTGGAACTGAAGGCTGCGGAGGCGGCCGAGGAACTCATCGACCGGGACAGGGTCGCGGAGGACGCGAGAGCGCGGGTGGAGTCCTCGGGGGTCGTGTTCATCGACGAGATCGACAAGATCACGGCGGATTACGGCCACTCCTCGGGACCGGACGTGAGCCGGGAAGGCGTGCAGCGGGATCTCCTCCCCATTGTCGAGGGCTCCGCCGTGCCGACGCGACACGGCGTGGTGAAGACCGACCACGTGCTCTTCATCGCCGCCGGCGCGTTCCACGTCGCGCGGCCATCCGACCTGATTCCGGAGCTCCAGGGCCGATTTCCGATCCGCGTCTCGCTCGCCGAACTCGGGAGGGAGGATTTCGTGCGGATCCTGACCGAACCGGAGAATGCGTTGACGCTCCAGTATCGGGCCCTGCTCGGTGCCGACGGGGTCGAGGTCACCTTCACGCCCGACGGCGTGGACCAGATCGCGGCGATCGCGATGAGGGTCAACCGGCGCGACCAGAACATCGGCGCCCGGCGTCTCTTCACGCTGATGGAGAAGGTGCTGGAGGAGGTTTCCTTCCTGGCGCCGGACCCGGATCTCCGGGAACTCGTGGTCGACTCGGCCTTCGTGCTGAAGCGCGTGGAGAGCATTGCCGGCGACGAAGACCTGTCCCGCGCCATCCTCTGATCGCCCCGCGTCCCGGATCTCCGCGCGGTGCACCGGCGCGCGCCCCAAGGTCGGCGCCGGAGACGACCTGCGGCCGAGTTTGACCCGCCCCGGGGATCCGTGCGATAAACGTACTTTCCGGTCCAGTCCGGAGTGAAACCGGATGCAGGAGACCCGATGCCCCCCTACTTCACCGTCGCGCCCTTCGTGCTCATGCTGCTTTCGATCGCGGTCATCCCGCTCGTGCGGCCGCACTGGTGGGAGCACAACCGCCACAAGGCGATCGTCAGCTTCGCGCTCGGCGCGACCATGCTCGTCTATCTGCTCGTCGCCGCTCCAGACGGGGCCCACCACCGGCTGATCGTCACCCTGCTCGACTACGTCGCGTTCATCGCCCTGCTCGGTTCCCTCTTCATCATCTCGGGCGGAATCTACCTGCGCGGATCCCTGGCCGGCACCCCCACCGTGAACCTGCTGTTCCTCGTCCTGGGGTCGGTACTCGCGAGCTTCATGGGCACGACCGGAGCGGCGATGCTCCTGATCCGGCCGATCATCCGGGCCAATGCCTGGCGGAAGAGGCAGGCCCACATCGTCGTCTTCTTCATCTTCCTCGTCGCCAACATCGGCGGCTGTCTGACCCCCCTCGGGGACCCGCCTCTCTACCTCGGGTTCCTGAAGGGTGTTCCCTTCACATGGACCATGACCCTGTGGCCGCAGTGGCTCTTCTGCATTCTGGCGGTGCTCCTCGCCTTCGTCTTCGTCGACGTGGCTTGCTACCGTTCGGAGATCCGGGCCGGTCGGCGACCACCGGCCGCCGCCGGGGAGCCCCTCCGCATCGAAGGCAGCATCAACTTCCTGTGGCTCCTCCTGATCATCGGAGTCATCTTCGGCTCCGGGATGCTGCCACACCTCCCCGCCGTGGCGCACCTCGAGCACTCGGCGCCCCTCGTCGCGGAGTTCCTCCTCAAGTTCGGACAAGCCGCCGCCATGCTGGCGGTGGCCTTCCTGTCCCTGCGCACCACGGCCCGCAGTGTGCGGGAGGCGAACTCGTTCAACTACCACCCCATCGTGGAGGTAGCCGTCCTCTTCATTGGCATCTTCATCACGATGATCCCGGCACTGTGGATCCTCGACGGCCTGGGACAATCCGGCAAGCTGGGACTGTCCCACCCCTGGCAGTTCTTCTGGCTCACGGGAGGTCTCTCGAGCTTCCTCGACAACGCTCCGACCTACCTCACGTTCTCGGCGGCCGCGAGCGGACTGCATCACACCGCTCCGGAGCGCCTCGCGGAACTGATCGCCTCCACGGGCAACTTCCCCGCGGAGATCCTGAGCCCCGGGAGCGAGTTCCTCCGGGCGGTCTCGTGCGGGGCCGTTTTCATGGGCGCGAACACCTACATCGGCAACGGGCCGAACTTCATGATCAAGTCCATCGCCGAGCAGCAGGGCGTCAGGATGCCGAGCTTCTTCGGTTACATGCTCTACACCGCCGCGATCCTCATCCCGATCTTCCTGCTCGTGACGATCGTGTTCTTCCGCTGACCCGGCAGGTGACTGGGACGAATGATCTTGGGCGGGCCCTGCGTAGCACCTAGACTGGCGAATCCGCCTCTTCACAGGAGTCCAGCGTGGAAGACACCCTCATCATCCTGAAACCCGATGCCCTGCAACGACGCCTCGTGGGCCGCATCCTCACGCGCTTCGAGGAGAAGGGCCTGATCATTGCCGCGATGAAGCTCGTCCAACTCCGTCGCGAAGTCGTGGAGGAGCACTACGCCGTCCACCGCGAGAGGCCCTTCTATCCGGGCCTCGTGCGGTACATGACCTCGCACCCCGTCGTTCCTCTGGTCCTCAGGGGACGGCGGGCGGTGGAGGTCTGCCGGAAGCTGCTCGGAGCCACCCACGGGTACGAGGCCCAGCCTGGCACGATCCGCGGCGACTTCGGCATCTCGAAGAGCATGAACCTCGTCCACGCCTCCGATTCCCCGGAATCGGCGTCGAAGGAAATCCCGCTCTTCTTCCAGAGCTACGAGATCCTCTCCGCGAAACCCGCGGATCTCCCCTGGGTCTACGATCCCTGGGAGGAACTGGGGGATCAGGACCGCCCGTGACCGGGAGGTGACCCGGCGCCGGCACTCTGCCCGCACCGAACGAAGGGAGTCACGCGATGCGCTGGTCGGTCCTCGGGATCTGCCTCGCGGCCCTCCTCCCCGGCTGCCTCACCGACGAGGAAACCCCGGAGGAGCGCGAAGCGAGCTTCTACACCAACAACGCCCAGGCCTACATCGATGGTGGCCACTACGAGCGGGCACTGCAGCAGTTCGACCGGGCGCTCGAGATCGACGAGGACAACCAGCTGGCCCTCGTCGGGCGAGCCTGGACCTACGTCATGCTCGGCGAGGCGCAGATCCTGCGGGGAGTGAAGGCCGGCGCGGAGAACATCCAGCTCGCCCTCGCCGAGTTCGAGGAACTCGAGGGCGACGACTTCGGACCGGCCTCCTACAAGATCGACCTCGGATACGGGAAGGCGCATCTCCTCATGGCCGAGCTCTACGAGCGGCGCGCGGACCTGCTTCGGTCAGCCGTCGAACGTCGGCCCGACCCGCAGAAGGAGGCCGCCCGGTCAGCCGCGGACGAGAGTCGCCTCGAGCACTACCGGGAAGCCACCACATACCTCGCGCGCGTACTGGAGGCGAAGGACAACCCTCTGGCCAAGGACGACCTCACCGCGCTTCTGCTCATGGCCCGTATCAACGTGGGCCGGCAGGATTACGCGGGGGCTCTCATCTACACGGAGCGCTACCTCGAACAGGTCCGGCGGTCGAAGAGCCTCTGGCTCGACGCGATCCGGAAGTACCCCTCCGACGAGAAGCTCTATGAGGCGAAGCTGGCCGGCGCCGTGGCGAAGGAGGTGCCCGCCCGATACCTCATCTCCAGCGCTTTGTTCAAGCTGGGCCGCGTCGAGAACGCGGAGACCGAGTTGAACGAGGTATTGCTGCTCGATCCCTTCGTGGCCGGGGCGTGGCTCGATCGGGGAATCGTGCGCGAGCAGCTCGGGAAGAACGAGGAGGCGATCCGGGACTACCGCGAGTTCCTCACCCATGCCGCCCGGCTCGGGCTGACGGAAGACGATCCCCGCGTGGTGGAGGCCGCCGCGCGGATCGCCAACCTGACGACACGGCCCCCGGAACGGACGGACGCCCGATGAAGGCCGTCGCCCTGGTCGTGATCGCATCACTTCTCCTGTTGCCCGGCTGCTTCATCTTCGACCTGGCTTTCAGCATCCTGGGGGTTGCCTGGAACGTCCTCGAGTCCGTGCTCGGGGCGCTCTTCTTCTGGCTTGCCCCCGATGCACCGCCGGACGCCCTCCCCGCGACGTTCGACGAGCCCCTCCCGGTCGCCCGAGCCCTCGCGCTGGTCGAACCCCTCGGCCCCGAGAACACGCCGGTGCTCGTCCCCACCGAGAGCGTCCCGGCCTTCGACCCGGGCCCGCCGCCGCGCCCCGGCGCCCGACTCTGCGCCATCCCCGTCACCGGGGACTGAACGCCGGAAGCGCGTCGCCACGCTGGTTTCGCGCGCGCAGGGGCCCGCGCCGTCCGGCGATCCGCCGGGAGATGGCAGCGGGGGGGGGACGGGTGGGCTTCCCCGTTTCGACAGGCCTGACCGGTCCCGACCTCTCCGGGGTCTCGATGGTCCGGAAAGTCCCCGCCGACAGGGGTCGCGGCGACGTTATGATGGGAAGGAGGCCGTCAGCGTCCGGCCCGGGAGGTACGAAATGAACCGCCTGCTCGTCGCCGCCGTCCTGTTCGCCGCCGTGGCACCGGCGCGCGCCGCAGACGACATCCTCCAGCTCCGCTCCGGGACCATCGTCACGGGGCAGATCGTGGCCGCGGACGACAAGGGCGTCACCCTCCGCTCCCCCGCCGGCGAAGCGAAGTACGACTGGGACGCCCTGACGCCTCTCTGCCAGTACGAGGTCAGATCCGGACGGCTGGACCCGGGCACCGCCGATGACCGTCGCGCGCTGGCCGAATTCTGCCTCCGCCAGGGACTCTACCCCTACGCCCGGAGGGAGATCGCGACCGCCCGCGGGCTCTCTTCGAAGGGCGACGCCTCCACACTCGACGCCCTTGCCGCGGAGATCGACGAGGCGGAAGCCGATGAGGCCCTGGCCCGCATCGGCCAGCTCACGGCGGAGGAGGAGTACGACCTCGCGCTGGAAGAAATCCGGCGGTTCCTCATCCAGGCTCCGCCTTCCGAGTTCACCGAAAGGGCCCGCGCCCTCGTGCCGGACCTGCTGCGCCGCAAGGACTCCCGGGCCCTGGCCGAGGCCGAGGAGGAGAAGGCCCGCGAAGAGTCCGGAAAGGCCGAGGCAATCGCGGAGCGCGTCGCGAAGCTCCTCGCTGAAGCGGGCGGGTCCATGGCGGCGGCCGCCTCGTCCTACGCGGAGGCGCTCAAGTGCCATGAACTGGGCAACGTGACCCGGGCCCGGAAGGGCTACCTCGCGTCGGAGCAGTCCCTCCTGTCGGCTCACGCCACGCTCCGGCGACTCCAGAGAGTGGCGCGCGACGGCGTCGCGGCCGAAAAGGCCGAGAAGGACAAGGACGCGATCCGCCGGAAACTGGTGGACGTCTACCTCGGCCTCGCCCGTCTCTACCTCGACGACCGGAACTACAAGTCCGGCACCCTCTACGTGAACAAGGTCCTGTACCTCGATCCGGTGAACCGGCAGGCGCTCGACTACCGGCGGGAGATCGACGCGAATCGCATCCGCCGAAGCGCGGCGAAACTCACGAACTCCCCGGGCGTGATCACCCGCTAGCTGCCCGTCGCCGAGGGGCCTCCGCGCGCATGAGGGCTTACGCCGACGGGCTGCTGGCCGCCAGACATCACTGCGGCGCGACCGCCCCGGACTCGGAGTGCTGGACATATCCCTCGACCAGGAGGTCCGGACCGACGGATCGGAAAGTGCTCCAACCGAGGCGCACGGGGTCCGCGATCCGCCGGAAACCATCGCCCTGAAGCGGCGTCGGCGCCGTCCGGCCACCGAGAAGGACGGGCGCCACGAAGGCCATGACCTGTCGGACCACTCCGGCCGAGAACGCGGCGGCGTGGATCTCGCCCCCACCTTCGAGGAGGATCCGCTCCATCCCCTCCGAGCGGAGCCGGCGGAACACGGCCACCAGCGGCAGCCGCCCTCCCTCCTCGCGGAACCGCACGACACGGCAGCCGGCCTCCACGAGCCGCTGCTCGTGCTCCGGCGGGGCCTGCTGGCCGGCGATGACCACGGTGCTCCACTCCCTGGCCGTCGCGACCAGCCGGCCGCCCATCGGGATCCGCAGCCTCGTGTCCAGCACCACCCGGGTCGCCCGGCGCCGCAGCTCCACGCCCCGGGCCGTGAGCAGCGGATCGTCCGCCAGGACCGTGCCGATCCCCACGGCAACCGCGTCCACCGCACCCCGGACATCGTGGACCAGGCGATGCGCCTCGGCGCCGGAGATGGAGCGGGACCCACCGGCGACATCGGCGATCTTGCCGTCCAGAGTCATCGCCCACTTCGCGATGGTCCATGGGAGATCGCCGCGCAGGTGGACCTCGACGCCCGGGTTCAGAGCCGCCGCCTCTGCCGCCAGCACACCGGAGCACACCTCGAGCCCCGCGGCGCGGAGGATCTCCGGACCACGACCCGCGGTTCGGGGGTTCGGGTCGTTCGCTCCGTACACCACCCGTCGGATGCCGGACGCCAGGACCGCCTCGACGCACGGGGGAGTCTTGCCCCGGTGGGCGCAAGGCTCCAGAGTCACGTAGAGCGTAGCGCCGCGCGCCTCCCCTCCGGCCTCCCGGAGAGCCACCACCTCGGCGTGATCCGCGCCATAGGCGGCATGGAACCCCGTGCCGATGCAGCTCTCCCCGCGCACGATGATCGCCCCCACCACCGGGTTCGGCTCGACGCGGAAGCGGCCGGACTCCGCCAGTCGGAGCGCCTCGTTCATGAACCGGATGTCGGTACCCTCCGCGCCCGCCGTCATCCGACGACCTCGCCGAGGAGTGTGAGAGAAGACACGCGGCGGATCTCCACCGGGACGATACGACCGGCGAGATCGGGCGAACCCGCGAACACCACGATCTGGTTCGCGCGCGTTCGCCCGGTCAACCGGTCCGCCCGGCGTTCGGAAGGCCCCGCCACCAGGACGGGGAGGGTGCGACCGATTCGTGTCTGGTTGATCGCGAGCGAGTGGCGCTGCTGGACTTCGAGGAGGATCCGATTGCGTTCCCGCTTCACGTCGTCCGGAACACTGTCGGGGAACACTGCGGCCCGGGTGCCCGGACGCGGAGAGTACTTGAAGACGAAAGCCTGCTGGAAGCGCACCTCCTCCATCAGGTCGACCGTGGCCCGGAAGTCGGCCTCGCTCTCGCCGGGGAAACCCACGATGAAGTCGGAGGCCAGCTCGATCCCCGGGACCGTTCGCCGGGCCTGCCGGGCGATCTCCAGATACCGCTTCGCGGTGTAGCCTCGCGCCATGCGCCGCAGGACGGCGTCCGAGCCCGACTGCGCCGGGAAATGCAGGTACTCCATGACCTTCTGCAGTTCAGCCATCGCATCGAGAAGACTCTCCTCGATGTCCATGGGGTTGCTGGTCAGGAACCGGATCCTCAGTATCCCCTCGACTTCGTGGACGGCGCGGAGCAGGGCCGGGAGCCCGGGACGATCCGGAAGTCCACGACCATACGAGTTGATGTTCTGGCCGAGCAGGGTCACTTCGCGGACGCCGTCCGCGGCCAGGGATCGGACTTCCTCCACCACCTCCCTGACCGGTCGGCTCTCCTCCCGGCCGCCGCGCACGCGGGGAACGATGCAGTAGGCGCAGCGGTGGTGGCAACCCCGCATGACCGAGACGTACGCGGAGAACTTCTCCGGCCGCACCCCCACGTCCCGGGCCGCCCCCGCCGGGTCGGCCTCCCCCACCGCGACGACCGGCTGCCCCGATGATTCGGCCCGGTCCAGCAGTTCGGCCAGACGGGGGAACTGGCGACTTCCGCAGACGACGTCCACGTGGGGCGCCCGGCGCACGAGATCTGCGGCCATGCGCTCGGCCATGCAACCCATGACCGCGATACGCAGCCCGGGCTCCCTCCGCTTCCGCCCTCGCAGCTGCCCGATGCGCGACAGCACGCGCTCCTCCGCGTGCTCCCGGACGGAACACGTGTTGAACACCAGGAGATCGGCCGACTCGGGGCCGTCGGCGAGTTCATAGCCGCGACGCCGGAGGTCGGTGAGCACGAGTTCGCCATCCAGGACATTCATCTGGCAGCCGAACGCCTCGAGGAACACGCGCCTCGGCGGCAGGGGAAGGGGGTCGCGCATGCGCCGCCGATTATACGACCGGTGTCAGTCCGCGCCGCCGACCTCCGCCAGCAGGGCTTCGGTCGAGCCGACCCCGGCGCGGGCCTCCTCGGCCCGGGCCGCGTGCCGCGCCTTGCCGGAACCGGCGGCGCCCACCGCGCGGCGGTAAGCGGTGAGCGCCTCCTTCAGGAAGCCCGAAGCGCGGAACGAACGGGCCACCGCCAGATACCCCTCGACCTCGCCACCCTCCGGGTACATCCGGCGGTAGAAGCCCGGCATCCCGCCCGGAAACTCCGTTCCGAGGTGCTCCTCCCCCATCAGGTAGAGCGAGCGGATGAGAATCCGCTCCCGGCCCATTTCCGGCAGGAGCTCGGTCAGCCGCTTCAGAGCGCGCGAATAGAGGTGCCGGATGTGCCTCAGGCGCTTCGGATAGAACTCCGAAATCTCCCGGAAGAACCGGTCGTACTCGCGACGGTCGTGTCGGAGGTGTTCTTCCTTCAGGGTGTAGTGCTCTTCCTTGAGGATCGAGAGCTCGTGGTAGATGTTCGACACGAGGTGGTCGAAGCGGTCGGTCTCATCGCGGGCCCGGAACAGCTCATGGGAGGTGCTCTTGAGGCCCGCCACGACCTGGTCCCGGAGGGCCTCGAGGCTGCGCAGGTCGAGCAGGTCGAGCACTTCGTCCGCCGGCAACTTCAGCCGCGACCGGTCGGTCGCGAGGTGACTCGAGAATCGCGAGACGATGCCTTCGTAGCGTTCGAAGATGCCGTTGAACTGCCGCCGGGAGTCGAAGAAGCTGCGGATCAGGAGCCAGCACAACTCCCCGCGGTCCCGTCCATTCGGGCCCGGCTCCCGCGGAGCGCCCAAGGCTACTCCTCGGCCTTCCGTTCAGCCTTGCCGGCCTCGCCCCGGGCCTTCGGCCCGCGACGTCGGCTCTTCTCGGCCTTCGCGGGTTTCCCGGTCTTCTCCGGCGAAGGGGCGGGAGAGTACTCCACGAGCTCGAAGATCGCCCGGGCTCCGTTGTCACCGAGCCGCGGCTTCGCGTCCTTCAGGATGCGCGTGTAGCCGCCAGGACGATCCCGCAGGAGGGGAGCGATCTCGGTGAACAGCTTCTTCGCCACGGCCCGGTCGCTGATCGCGGAGATGGCCCGCCGGTAGCAGTGCAGGAACTGCGCCCCTTCCCCACGCTCCTTCGCCACCATCCCCTTCCGTGCGAGGGTGATCAGCTTCTCGGCGAAGGGCCGTGTCTCCTTGGCCTTCGGCAGGGTCGTGATGATCCGCCCGTGCGTGAACAGGGCATTCACGAGGTGCTTCTTCAGGGCCTTCCGGGGTCCGGTCTTCCGCCCCAGCTTCCGACCACGCTTCAGGTGTCTCACGACTTGACCTCCGACGCGCCTGCCGCGTCATCCGGCGCGAGGGATAGCCCCCGCTCCGACAGCTTCTTCTGGATTTCCTTGAGAGAGGTCTTGCCGAAGTTCCGCACCTCGAGGAGCTTCGCCTCGCTGTATGCGAGGAGATCGCCGATCGTCTGGATCCCTTCGATCTCCATGCAGTTGGCCGCGCGGACGGACAGGTCGAGTTCGCTGATCGGCGCGGACAGGACCATGGCGGCCTGTTCCTTCGACTTCTCCGCCGCGATCTCCTCCTCGCCCTTGCGCTCGGTCTCCGGCAACTCCGCCCCGATCTCGAAGTACTGCACGAAGGGGTTCAGGTGCTTGCGGAAGATCTTGCTGGCCTCCACCATCGCCGACTCCGGCGTGACCGTTCCGTCCGTCCAGACCTCGATGATCAGCCGGTCGTAGTTCGTCATCTTCCCGACGCGGGTATTCTCGGTCCGGTATCGAACCCGCTGTACCGGCGAGAAGATGGAGTCCACGGGGATCACCCCGATCTCCATGTCCTCGCGAGCGTTCTCCTCGGCCGTGCGATATCCCCGTCCGCTCTGGACGGTGATCTCCATGTCGAAGGGCCGGTCCTTTGCCAGGGTGAGGAGCTTCAGGTTCGGGTTCACCACGGTCGCATGGCCCGGACACTGGAGATGGCGGGCGAGAACCTCCCCCTTCTTCTCCAGCTTCAGACGGAGGATCGCGCCGTCCTGCCCCTCGAGTTTGACGAGGAGACGCTTGACGTTCAGG
>JALOQY010000095.1 GCA_025459285.1 Planctomycetota bacterium
CCCCGACGCCACCCCCCGCCGCTTCCCCCCAACCCGGGTAAACTGACCCAGGGTCATTTCTCCCGCCCGGGAAGAATGACCCTGGGTCAATCTTCCCGCCCTGGATACGCACGGGCCATGGCCCGTTCCACCAGGTGTGCCGCCTGCACAGCGTACCCTTCGTCGCGCACCATGAGATCCCGGTGGCGCGCCGCGTTCTCGGAGACTCTCGAACGCGAAGAGCCGGTCAGGGCCGCGGCCTCGGCAAGGGTTGCGCCGCAGAGTCCCCGGAGCAGCCCCGCGAGGAGGATCGGCCCGGCATCCACCCGGTTCCTCGCGAGTCGCACGGGACCGGGAGCCACCCGCTCCTCCGAGAGCACTTCGAGCAGTGCGTCCGGCGGAAGCAGCACGACACCGGAAGCGGTTCCGTCCGCGAGCTCGGCCTGGCGAATGAGCCACTCGCGCGTGCGCGGCAACGCGGCGCCGATCAGGTCGTCCAGAGGGTCCGGGTGATCCGAGGGGAAGATCATCCGGCGCCGGACAAGCTCGACCTCGGCTGGCGTCAGGGGCCGGCCGAAGACGGCTCGGTAGGCTTCTCGGAAGCTCTGCCCTCTTTGAAGCCGTGCGCGGAGCAGATCCCGGACGAACTCCTTGCCGAGCCACGGCGGCCTGCGCTCACGCGCATAGTGGTAGGCGCTTCCGAATTCGAAATCCGCGGGGTCCAGGGCCAGACCGCCGCGAATGCAGTTCTGGTCGATGTAGCAGATGAGAGTGAAGAGATACCTCCTCGACTGAATTCGCATCGATCCGTAGCGCGCCCGGAAGAGCGGGCCGTCCCGGTCCCGCGGGGGGTTGAACTTCCGAACGAACATGCTCTCGACGAGCCTCATCGCACGGGCCAGATCACCGGTCCGACTTCGGATGACGAGGTGGAAGTGGTTCAGCGGGAAGCTGTAGGCGATGACCTCGATGAGGCCCATCCTGACGGCCAGCGCCAGCCGGGCGAGGAAGTACCGCACCTCTCGCCGCCCCTCGAACACCGCCCGCTGCGCAACCCCCCGGTTCCACACATGGAAGAGGGCTCCGGGCTCGTCTCTCCGTGGTTTCCTGGGCATGCCGTCCGCGACCTCCGGAGAACAGGTCGCGGCACAGTGCCGCAGGGCTCGGGAAAATCCGGGAAGAATGACCCTGGGTCATTCTTCCCGGATTTTCGGCGTCAGGGCAGCGGGACCGTGGCGGTTTCGGCGAAGGTGCCGAAGGAGAGGGCGAAAGCGACGGGGTCGCCCTGGTTGCCGATCGACGCCTTCTTGAAGGCGATCTTGTAGGACATCTTCACCAGGTCGAACGTCGCGGTGACCGCGGGGAGCATGCCCTTCGGGCTCTTCACCGTGAAGACGTTCGCGGTCCCCTTGCGGACGGCACCGCCCGCCGGGATCCCGTACTCCAGGGCCCCCCAGCGGATCGTGATCCCGACCGCCGTCAGGTCCGTGTCGGGGTCCATGAGCGCCAGCCGGCCCGTGATCGAAAGGGAGTCGGCATCGGCCTTCTTCGTGGAGAGCTTCTGCTTCACGGTCGCGACGGTGAGCATGTTCTCCGCGGCGTGGTAGTTCGGCGGCGTCTTCAGGTTGCGCTCCGGGCGCGTGAAGCCGTGGCACCACGCGCAGTCGAACTTCTTGCCCACGTGGATCTGATGGGCGCGGTCGAATCCCGGGAAGCTCTTCTCGCCGTGGCACTGCGAGCAGATCACCCCGAGCGCGGCTTTCGGGTCGTAGCCGTTCGCGGAGAAGTCGTATTCCCCTCCGGTCCCGTAGGCGTCATGGCAGTCCCCGCAGGTCAGATCCTCGTTGTGACAGGTGGAGCACTCGAGCCGCCAGGTGTGCCGCTCCAGCACCTTGTCGGCATGGGTCGGGACGGTCGCCGCGCGGACGACGAGCCCGATGGGAAGCAGGATGGCGATGATGGCGATCAGGGCGAGACCGGTCTTTCTCATGGGACCTCCTGGTTCCGAAAGTACTCCCACGTGAGGTCCGCCCATCGCTTTGCCTGCCAGGCCGCGATTACGTTTTCGTCATGCGGCCGAGGCGTCCTCCCGGCCCGCTCCATCATGACAGCGTATGCGGAGGAGATCGGAGTGCAGGACTACTCGAGAAGGGCGCCGCCCTTCGGGAGCTTCGCGCTCCACGCCATCGACACGGTCCCGGCGGCCACGAACCGGACCCGGTAGGTGCCGGTGCCCGACGACAACAGACCAGAGACCTTCGCGCTGCCCACCTTCCCGGTGAACATGATCGCCACGGGTCCGTCGGGTCCCTCGACCACGATGCTCGCCGGATCGAGTCCGGGGCCCTTGAGGGCGGCCTTGAACGACGAACCATGGACCGCTTCGAAGAGGACTTCGCCGCTCTCCGCCGAGCCCTTCCACTTCGCGTTCGCCACCGAGTGCTTCACCGCCACGGAGACGGCGTAGTCGCCCGTCTCCGCACCCTCGCCCACCTCCCGCAGGACCAGGATGTACCGCCCCGTCTCCGGCGCGACGAAGCCCGCGAGCCCCCGTAGACCGATCCCCGTCACCAGCCACTCCCCGGTCGGACGCGTCAGGTCCATCACCAGCGGGAACGGGGCCTTCCGGTCCGCCGTCGCCGACGCCTTCACCTTGATCGAGAGCAGGTCCTTCCTGACCATGTCGAACGCCACCGCGTCGATGTCCTGCCGATCCGCGAGCCGGCCGCCATACGATCCCCCCGAGCCGAGCCACGGGGGCTCGGCCTCCACCAGGTGCGTCTCCATGGCCGGCCAGAGCTTCGACCGATTCCCCACGGCGTCCATGAGCATGACGCGAACCGCGAGCGGCCCCGCCGCTTCCGGTCGCTCCACGGTGACCCGGTTCGCGGGCGACAGGGGGAACCACTCCGAGTAGGTGGTCCCCCCGTCCATCGTGTACCGGAAAGCGGCCACTCCGGAGCCGATTTCGCTGTCGTGGGCCTCCACGACGAGTTCGAGGGACTCGAGTGGCAGCACGTAGGGCCGGCCTCCGTTGACCACCAGACCATCCAGTACCGGTGCGGTCCGGTCGAGGGAGATCTGGTCCCGGGCGGTCACCGACTCGTTCCCGGCCCCGTCCCGCACCTGCACATCGACTCCCTGCGGCCCTTCCTTCGAGCGGATCTCCCACGGCATCGTCTCCGCCATCGGGAGCCAGTCGGTCTCCCAGACCGCCGAGGTGGCCTGCTTCACCCGGAACGCCGACAGGCCCGAGCCGCCTTCGTCGCTCGCCGTGATCCGGAGCGTCACGAACGTCGTCCCCGTGAACGCCGCGCCGTCGTCGATGGATGCCGATCCCGTCGGCGGGATCCGATCCACCCCGATCGAGTCGGCGGCCACGTCGGAGACGTTGCCCACGGGATCCCGGCACTGCGCCTCGACGGTCTTCAGTCCCACGCCGGCGGAGAGGTCGAACGGCACGGGCGAGTCGGCTTTCTGCCAGGGAGTCCACGCGCCCCCCTCGTTCCGGAGCCTCACCTCCGCCACCTCCGTGTACCGATCCTCGAAGTCGAGGTGGACGTCGATCCGCTCCCGGTTCGTCCAGGCGGCTCCGTTCTCGAGCCGGATGGTCCCCGTCGGGGGGGACTGGTCGAGGATGATCGTGTCGCTCATGACGCGCGAAGTCAGGCCGGCCTCGTCGCGGACCTGGGCCTCCACCTTCTTCAGTCCTTCTCCGGAACGGAGCGTCCACTCGACGGACGCATCCGGCTCGACCCATCCGCCCCAGGAGTCTCCGGCGTTACGAAGGCGCATCTCCTTCACGGCCGCCTCGCCCGCGCTCCAGATCACGGAGAGCGTCACGGAAGAGTAGGCGGTGACCGCGGCGCCGCCGTCGATGCTGATCCCCGCACTCGGCGCGGGACTCGCGAAGACGTAGACCCGGCCGGCATTCTTTCCGTTCGTGCCGTGGTAGATCGCCCCGACGATGAGGTCCTCCCGCCCGTCCCCGTTGAGGTCGGCGCCGTCCACCGCAGTACCGAATGAGTCTCCCGCGGCCTCCCCGAAGAGCGTGAACAGCACAGATCCGTCCTCGCCAGAGACGACCCGCACGCTCCCGCAGTCCGGGAGGAGGGCCGTGTCATCCGTCACGGCACCGATGAGCATGTCGCCATGTCCGTCACCGTCGACGTCCCCCACACCCGCCACCGAGACGCCGAAGTTGATGAGCTTGCCTCCGCTGTCGAATGACAGGAGCGTCGAGCCGTCGTGCCCCGAGACGACGGTGGCGAAGTCGCCGCCGGCGGAGCCGACGATGATGTCGTCATAGCCGTCGCCGTCGATGTCGCCCGCGCCGTCCACGCTCGACAGGTTGTTCGTGCTCTTGTGCGAGAGGAGGAGCTTCCAGTCCTTTCCCGAGTACACGAAGGCCTGGCAGGCCCAGTCTCCCACCAGCAGGTCCGGGATCCCGTCGGCGTTCACGTCCCCGGCCAGGCCCACGCAGTACCCGAAGGTGTGCAGGGATGTGCTCTCGGTCAGGTCCTGGAGGACGCCGCCGTCCTTCCCCGACTTGACATAGACGGCGCCCTTGCTGCCGTTCACGGAGTCGTACCGCGCTCCGATGGCGAAGTCGTCGTACCCGTCGCCGTTCGTGTCCCCCAGCCCGGTCACACTGAAGCCGAACCCGTCGATCGTGCCCGTGTAGGTATGGAGCACGCTCCCGTCCTTGCCGGAGTAGACGGCCACGTAGTGCCCCTTCGGAGCACCGACGAGGATGTCGTCGTAGCCGTCGGCGTTCACGTCGCCCGCGCCGGCCAGGCCGCGCCCGAACCAGTCCCCCGCGCTCCCGGTGAAGGTGTACAGGGCGCTCCCGTCGGCCCCGGACCAGACACGGACGTAGTCGGCCATCCAGGCGGCGGCCGCGAAGTCCGGGCAACCGTCGGCGTCGACGTCGCCGACGAAGAAGACCTCGACGCCGAGGTGGTCCCCGGCGGCATCCCCGTCGAAGGCGTACAGACGGGGATGGCTCGCCCGGACCGGAGATGCGAGGACGAGCCCCAGGACCGCGCACAGCAGTGCCGCGCTACGCCCCTTCATGACTTGCCTCCCCTGCGCCACGGAGCAAGGTCGATCGTCGATTCTGGCACCCGCCCCGGCATCCCGTCAACCCCCCGGGTCACTCCGCGCGCCACCCCAGAGGCCAGGCATTGTCCGACGTGTCTCCCGTGAGGTTCGTCTGGCCGCTCCCATCCGCCGCCGCCCGGTAGACGTCGACGTCCCCGGTGGCGGAGGTCGTCAGCGCGGAGAGCATGTAGACGATGTGCGTTGCCTTGGGAGACCAGTGGGGGTGGCTCAAGCGCTTCGTCAGTTTCCTGGTGTTCGCCGGCTTGACGATCACGGTTCTCAAGTCGGTCCCGTCCGGTGTCATGGACAGGATGTCCGAGTAGAAGAAGATGACCCGGTCCTTCGAGCCGTCCCCCGTGCGCGACCAGCGGGGGTGCTTGCCGCTGTCGTGCAGCGCCGTGGAGCCGACAGTCCACTCGCCGCCGGCGAAGTCCCCCCGCCACAGTCCCGCCTCCGTCGCGGGGGTCGAGGGGTCCTCGTACGTCCGGAAGATGAGGGCCTGCCCGCCGGGGGACCACGAGTACCCCAGGTTGCCCGGGTACGTCGTGATCAGCGGCAGGGGTAGCCCGATTCGTTCGGGGACGAGATCGAGGGCCGAAGCCCCCGGCAGGTCCTCCGGGTCGAACGTCACCACGTACAGGTGCTCCGTCCGCTCCACGACCGCCCAGTCGTCTCCCACCATCCCGTACTCCTGGCCAAGGAACGAGACCATCCCGTCCGTAGTGCTCCCGTCGTCGGCCCAGCTGTGGAGCATGTCGTGGGGTGCGATCCACCCCGTCACCACGCCATCCCCGTCGAGGAGCCAGCCGTCTGTCAGACGCACGGACTCCCCGTCCGCGGTCAGGGCGTATACCTCCTCCCGGACCGATCCGTCGGGCCAGGTCTCGCTGCCGCCCGAACCGTCGGGAACCGGCAGCGTCACCAGGAACCACCTCTCCCCGCCGTGGGTCCCCCAGCTCGGCTCGAACTGGTGCTCCTCCAGCCGGTCGAACCCCAGCGCCTCGAGGTCGCTCCACGAGAAGAGGACGGTCTTCCCCGTCCCGTCCGGCTTCATGGAGCAGATGCCCGAGCCACCCGCGTAGTAGATGATACCGGAGTCCACCGTCGAGGACGGCGGCGGACTGGGCTTCCCCGCCTCCGAACCCGCGGCTATCCACAGCACCACACCACCGCACAGCAGCACGCCCGCGATCCAGGCCTTTCTCACGCCACACCTCCCCCCGGCCGCCGCCGGGTTCGACCCGCGAAGGCGCGTCCCGGCGCCCCCGCGCCGGCCGGCCTCCTGTATCTCTTGTCCCGCGGTCGGCGTTTTCGTGCGCGGAATCCGCGGTATTGCCCCGGAGCCGCATTCCGGGCAGAATGGTGCCGTGAGCCCCTCGCCCGCCACGAGGTGGTCGCTGATCCGGAAGGTCCGGTCCGGCCGGGCGCCGGACCGCGAGGACTTCGCACGGATCTACGAGCCGGTGGTCCGGGCCTTCCTCGGCGCGCGCTGGCGAGCCTCGCCTCTCCGCCAGGACATCGATGACGCGGTGCAGGAGGTCTTCCTCGCCTGCTTCCGCGAAGGCGGTGCTCTCGCGCGGGTGGAGCCGGACCACCCCGGGGGCTTCCGGGCCTACCTCCACGGCGTCGTCCGCCACGTGGCCCAGCACATGGAACGTTCCCGGCGGCGCCGGAAGGACGCCCCCGGTCCGGTGGACTTCGAACCGGAGGTCCATGACGCCGGAGAGGAGCGCCTGAGCCGGGTCTTCGACCGGGCGTGGGCCCTCTCCCTCCTGCGCGAGGCCGTGGAGAGACAGTGGGAACTCGCGCGGGAGAAGGACGACGACGCGGTCCGTCGCGTCGAGCTCCTGCGGCTCCGCTTCGAGGAGGGGCTGCCGATCCGGGAGATCGCGAAGCGCTGGGAGGTGGACGCGGCGAGACTCCACCAGGAATACGGCCGGGCCCGCCGGGAATACCGCGAGGCCCTCGCCGAAGTCGTCGGCTGGCATCTGCCGGGTGCGAAGCACGAGATCGCCGCGGAGTGCCGCCGGCTGCTCGAGTACGTGGACTGATTTCACCCCTGAAACTGCGTCGACCGGGGAACAGGGAATCGGGGGACCGACGACATGACGGCACCCGACGGAACCTGGCCGGAAGAGGACGAGGCGCTGCTGGACCGCGCGCTCCTGCGGGTCTTCGAGACCCCGGCTCCGCGGCCGATGACCCCGAGCGTGCTCTCGGCCATCGAAGCCGCCGCGGGCCTGCCGCCGGGGGTCTTCCCGCGCGAGGCGGATGAGACCGGATCGCAGGACGGTCGCTATCTCGTGAAGGAGGAGATCGGCCGGGGCGGCGCCGGGGTCGTCTTCGAGTGCGTGGACCGGGACTTCGGCCGCGAGGTGGCGCTGAAGGTCCTGCGGCGGGAGCGCGCGTCGTCGGAGGGGATGCTGCGCCGCTTCGTCGAGGAGGCCCGGATCGAGGGCCGGCTCGAACACCCCGGGATCGTCCCCGTCTACGATCTGGGGGTCGTCCGCGAGGGGATCCCCTACTATGCCATGAAGCTCGTCCGCGGGATCCCCCTCTCCGCCCTGCTCACCGGCCCCGCGCGCCGGTCCACGGACCGGCCCCGGCTCGTCGAGATCTTCGGCCGGGTCTGCCACGCGGTGGCCTGCGCCCACGCGCGCGGCGTCGTGCACCGCGACCTGAAGCCGGCGAACGTCATGCTCGGCGACTACGGCGAGGTGCAGGTCCTCGACTGGGGTCTCGCCAAGCTCGTGGGCGAGGGGCCGGAGGCCCCGGCGCCTGACCCGGGGCCGCCGGTGCACCAGCCTCTCGACTCGGTGGCCGGCACGGTGGTGGGCACCCCGGCCTACATGGCTCCCGAACAGGCCCGGGGCGATCCCTCCGTCGACCGGCGGGCGGACGTCTTCTCCCTCGGCGCGATCCTCTGCGAGATCCTGACCGGGGAGCCGCCCTGGGAGGGCACCGGCCTCGCCCAGCTCGAAAAGGCCATGCACGCCCGCCTCGACGGGGCGAGGGCGCGGCTCGCCGCCTGCGGAGCCGAGCCCGCGCTGACCGGTCTCTGCCTGCGGTGTCTCGCCGCCTCGCCGGAGGAGCGGCCCGGGGACGCCGTCGAGGTGGCCGGGGCGGTTTCGGATTGGCTCGGGGAACAGGAGGAGATCGCCCGCCGGGCGGAGCGGGAGGCGCTCGAGACGCGACTGTCGGCGGAGCGGGAGGCGGAGCGCGCCGGGGAGGCGTCGCGCCGGGCGGAGTGGGAACGGCACGCCCGGAGGAGGACGCTCCTCGCCGCGGCGGCGGTGCTCGTGGCGGCAGCCCTGGGGGCGGGCCTGATCCTCCGCGAACGCGGGCGCGAGCATGAGCGGGCGAACACCACCGCTTCGGCAGCGGGAGAGGCCCTGCGGGAGGCGGCGTCCCTCGAGGGAGCGGGCGACCTGGAGGGCGCGGCGGCCCGGGCCCGGGAGGCCCTCGACCGGGCCCGGGCCGGCGGCGCCGGGGATGAGACCCTCGAACGCGCGGAATCGGAGAGCGCCCGGCTCGCCCGGCGGGCGGAGGAGGCCCGCGAGGCGGTCCGGCGCGAGGAGGAAGACCGCCGGCTCCTCGCCGCTCTCGAGGAAGTCCGCCCGCTGCTGCTGAGCTCCAGCATGACGGAGACCGGCGCCGGTTACGGCCTCCAGTTCGACTCCGATCGGTCCGCCGTGGACGGCGTCTACGGACGGGTGTTCGCGGAGTACGGCTTTCAAGTCCATGGATCCACCCCCGGCGAACTGTCGGGGGCGATCCGGTTCCGCCCCCGCTGCGTGGAGATCGCCTCGGAGTTCGCCCTGTGGGCCCTCGTCCGCCGGTCGCTGGACGAAGGCGAACCGGTCTGGCGGACGCTCCTCGAGGCCGCCGATCTCGCCGATCCGGACGAGACCCGAACCAGCCTCCGCGCCGCGATCCCCTCCGGCGACGCGGGGCGGCTGGCGGTGCTCGCGCGTTCCGTGGATCCCGGGAACCTCCCCGCGGCGTCGGCACAACTCATCGGCCGCGGCCTGAGCTTCTCCGGTCAGGTCTCCGAGGCCGCGGAGTTCCTGACCCGCTACACCGCGGCCGAAGCCGCCGATCCCTGGCTCCTGGCCGATCTCGCCTTCTGCTGGCTCGCGATGACTCCCGCCCGGTCCGAGCGCGCGGCCTGCGGGATGATGCGCGCGCTCGCCCTGCGCCCGGACCTTCCACGGCTCCTGGATGTCGCCGGCGTGGCCCTGGCCCACGCGGGGGACTACGGGCAGGCCCTGCTCCTGCACGAGGAAGCGGGAGCCCGGGCGGGCCTCAGCGCGCACCACCTCTACTGGCACGGCACGACTCTCCTGCTGGCGGGCGAATGGGAGCGAGGCGCCGAGCTGCTCCGGAAGTCGCTGGAGATCGAGCCGGACCAGGCGCCCGCCCTCTGCAACCTGGGAGGCTGCCTGTTCTACCTCGGCCGGGACAAGGAAGCCGTGGAGGTCCAGCTCCGGGCGCTCGAGATCGAGCCCGGATCGGGCCGCGTCCGCATGAACTACGCGACCACGCTCATGATGCAGAAACGGACCGCCGAAGCGCTGCACGAGGGACGCCGGGCCATGGCCGGCGGGGCCCGCCACCCCCTGGCGCTCATGCAGTTCGGGTGGATCCTCCTCTCCGCCGGCGAGGTGCAGGAAGCCCGACAGGTGGCGGAGGCGGCCCTCGCCCAGGATGACTCGAGCGGTCTCGCCCACTACCTGCTCGGCGTCATCTGCTGCGACCACCTGGGCGACCTGGACCGGGCGATCGAGGAGTTCGGGAAGGCGATCGCGCGCGGCGGCGACATGGGGACCTTCTACCGCTCGCTCGGGATCGCCCGGCGCAAGAAAGGCGACCTTCCCGGGGCCCTCGAGGCCTTCCACAAGGCGGCGGAGAACCGTCAGGGAGTGGCCCGGGCGAGGGTGTGGAACGACCTGGCCTGGTGCGAAAAAGACGCGGGCGACTGGGCCGGGGCCATCCACGCGTGCCGCCAGGCGCTCGCGGCCGCGCCCGACTGGATCAACCCGCGGAACCTCCTCGCCTGGCTCCTCGCAGATTGCCCGGACCCCGCCCTGCGGGACCTCGACGAGGCGCAACGGCTTGCCGAGGAGGCGGTGGCGATGCGCCCGCAGGGCCCGTTCGCCCTGCTCATGCTCGGCCTCGCGAGGTACCGCGCGGGTCGCTTCGAGGAGGCGGCGCAGGTCCTCGAGACGTCGGTCCGCGGCCTGGAGACCGAGGAGGCGCTCTGGCTCCTTTCGATGGCCCATGCGAAGCTCGGCAACGGGGAGGCGGCGCGGCAGTGGGCGGAGCGGGCCCGGCGGCACGTGAGACCTCCGCAGCGCAAGGCCCTGGACATCCTCGCCGACTACCGCGCCGAGGCCGAACAGGTCCTCGAAGAGACGGGGAGGTGAGTCCGTGGACCCAAAGGACACTCCCGATCCGCTCCCGGACCCGGAAGGGCCGGCGCCCGGGGACGGCGACCCCGGACCCCGCGCCGCGCGCTACGAGTTTCGCGAGCCGGTCGTCCGGGAGGGCGACGAGGTCCTCTGGGACGGCCGCGATGCCAGCCTGGAGCGCGACATATCGCTCCGGGTCCTGGGGGGCGACTCTCCGCCGGCGCCCGAGGCCGTTCGCTCGTTCGTCGAGCGCGCCCGGGCCTCCGGCCGTCTCCAGCACCCCGGCGTGGTGCCGGTCTACGAGCTCTCGGTGCGGGAGGATGGCCGGCCCTTCGTCGCCCTGAAGAAGATGCGCGGGGAGACGATGGACGCCGTACTCGCGCGCCCTGGCGAGCGCCACCGCCTGCTGCCGGCGGTGGAGCAGCTCTGCCAGGCGATCGCCTACGCTCATGCCCGCGGCGTCGTCCACGGGCGGCTCGCGCCGCGGTGCGTCATCCTGGGAACGTTCGGCGAGGTGCAGGTCGGGGGCTTCACCGGGACCGGGGCCGCCGGGGACGACGTGCGCGCCCTCGGGCGGATCCTCTCGGCGGCGTTGTCGGGAGCGCCGGGGGAGGAGGCGCTCGCGGAGGTCGCCGGGAAGTGCGCGGGCTCCGCGCCACCCGCCGCCTCCGAAGTCGCGCGCCTCGTGGCCGAGCACCTCGGCGCCGCGAAGTCGCGCGCCCACCGCGCCTCGCTGCGCGCCCTCGAGGAGCGGGCGGAAGCGGAGCGGGCCCGGGACCGCGCCGCACTGGCCGAGGGGCAGGCCGCGGCGGCGCGGAAGGCCCGGCGGCAGATCCGGAGCATCGCGGCGGCCGTGCTCCTCGTGGTGGCCGTGGCGGTCGCGGGGACGCTCTGGGCGATGGGCCGGCAGGAGGAGCGGTCCCGGAAAGCGCGGGCCGTTCTCGAGGAGGCCCTGGCCGAGGCGACCCGGGAACTGGCCCGGGGGCGGACCCGTCCCGCGATCCTGGCCTCGGAGCGCGCCGTTTCCCTGGCGGGCGACGACCTCGTCAGGGAGGACCAGCGGCGGGCAGCGTCCACGGTCCACTCGGAGGCCCTCCGGAGACTGGCGGACCAGAAGGCCGCCGCGGCGGAGGAGGCGCGGAGAAGCTCGTTCCTCGCCCGCCTCGCGGATGCCCGGGTACGCCGGCCACGAGCCGGTCCGGAGGAGGCCTCTGCCGCCTTCCGCGAGGCGTTCGCCGCCTACGGCCTCGACCCCGCCGACGCCGAAGCGGTCCGGCGCGATCCGCTCGCCGCATCGATCCTCCCCGCCCTCGGGGAGGCGGCCCGGCTCCCCGACCCGGAGTGGACCCGCCTCGCGCGCGCCGCGGCGGCGGGAACCCCGGTCGGCGAGGTCCTCGACGCGGCGGCGACCGGAGGGGTGGACGCCCTGCTGGCGTTGGCCAGCGCCCACCCTCAGCATGAGGCTCTGGCCTTGCTTGCCGGGCTCCTCGCCGACCGCGGGGAGGCCGGGGAGGCGGAGAGACTCCTGTCCGCCGCGTGGGTCCGCGCGCCGGGAGACGCGTGGATCCACCTCGAGCTGGCCGAGCTGTACCTGGCGCAGGCGGCTCCCGACGCGAAGCGGGCCGCCCGCCACCTGTCGGCGACAGCCGCCGTCCTGCCGGCCTGCGCTCCGCTCGCCCGGCTCCTCGAGAACACCCTCGCACGCTGACCCAGGGGTGGAAAATTGACTCAGAGTCATTCTTCCCTCTATCCGACGCCGTCCCAGCAGAAGGTGCAGAGGCGGTCCTTCGGGAGGCCGATCGCCTCCACGAGGTCGCCGAGGAGCTGGTAACGGAGCGTCGTGAGTCCGAGCATCTCCCGGATCTTCTCCACCATCGCGGCGTACCGGTCGGAGCGCGCGTCGGCGTACGCCGCCAGACGGGCAGCCTCGCCTCCGTCGAGAAGATGAACGGCCCGCCGGGCGGCGAGGTCGAGTTCCGACTTGGAGGTGGAGAAGTTGAGGAACGGACAGCCGTGGAGGAGCGGCGGGCAGGCCGGCCGCATGTGCACCTCTGCCGCCCCCGCGTCGAAGAGCCGCTGGATCGTGTCCTTGAGCTGGGTGCCCCGGACGATCGAGTCCTCGCAGAAGAGCAGCCTCTGCCCTTCCACCAGTTCGCGGATCGGCACCAGCTTCATCTTCGCCACGAGGTCCCGCTGCCCCTGGTCCTGCGGCATGAACGAACGCGGCCAGGTGGGAGTGTACTTGACATAGGGCCGGCGGTACGGGAGACCCCGCTCGCTGGCGTAGCCCATGGCATGGCCAATCCCGGAGTCGGGGACC
>JALOQY010000413.1 GCA_025459285.1 Planctomycetota bacterium
CGGACTCCGGACGTGGCGGGGGCGGGAAGGAAGGAGTTGAAATAGGCCTCCGCCACGGCGAGCGAGGGCCCATCGCCGGACCACCGGTAGAAGGCGAGGATGCGGGGGGCCAGGGGAGCGAGCGCGGGGTCGGGCTCCGGCGCCCCCGTGACCCGAAGCAGGAACCGGAACAACGGCGGGTCCCGGAGGGCCAGTTCCGCCCGGGTGTGCCGGCGCAGGGCGTGACGCCAGGGGGACTTCGCCGGGCTCACGAACGCCTCGTAGCCCTGCGCGAAGTACTCGCCCTCGTTGGAGGCCGCGTAGTAGTCGAGGCAGCGGTCCGCGGCCCGGGCCGAGAGGTGGAGCTTCGTCACGACATCGCGTTCGATCGCCGTGAGGCCCTGGTAGTGGAACTGGTGGCCGAACTCGTGGGCGAACGTGTCGAAGCGCAGTTCGGCGGAGTCGATGAGCATCTCGATGCCGGTGGCGGCATTGAGGCCGCCGACGCCGCGCAGGTCCGGGTAGTAGCGCCCGTCGGCCGTCCGCCGCCCGCGAAGGTACCGGCGAGCCGGCCGTTCGGCGACTCCCTCGTCGAAGTCGACGAGATCGTGGGTCGCTCCGGCGCGCCGCATCGCCCGGAGTCGCTCGCGGGCGGGCGCGATCGCCCGGAGGGCCGCGGCCCGCTCGGCGGGAAGCAGTCGGTCGAGGTCGCGGACGATGCCGTGCGCGCCGGCGATCTCGGGCACCGGCAGCGCCGCGGCGATGGCTCCGAGCCGGTTCTCCCGGTCCCGGCCGCCGCCATACTCCGCGCACTGCGCGTCGATGAGCCGCCGCGCCGCCGCGCAGTAGGCGTTCAGGAACCGCGGGTGGTCGGGCTCCCTCTCCACCGCGCGGCGGAGGTGCTTCAGGGCCCGGCGCGGGTTACCGGCGCGCAGAGCGGTGAGCCCCCGGTAGAACGCCGGGCGGCCGTCCGGAGCGTCCGCGGTGTCGTGGGGGGCGAGGATCTCGTCGATCTCCTCGAAGCGCAGCGCGTGGTAGCGGGCGGCGGCCTGCCGGACCGCGAGGTCGTGGGACTCGGGAACGGCCGGCGGGGAGTAGGGTGCCCGGTCCGCCTCAAGGTAGCCGCTGGCGAGACGCTGGAGGGCGCCGAGGTGATCGGGGTTCTTCGCGCGAAGGCGTCGGAGGAGGCGCGTGGAGCCCGTGATGTCGCCGCGCCGGTAGAGCCATTCGGATCGCGCGGCGAGGACGCTTTCGGACTCCGGATCGACCTCTTCGGCGCGGGCGAGGAGGTCGTCCGCGCCCTCGAAGTCCCCGTCCTCGATCGCCACGAACGCGAGGCCGGCGAGCGCCGGGGCGTGGTGGTCGTCCTTGCTCAGAGCCTCTCCGAAGGAGATCCGCGCCTCCCGGCGGCGGTCGAGCTTCACCGCGATCCAGCCCATGCCCGCCGCCGGGCGCGGGCTGTCCGGATCGAGCCGGGCGGCCTGGGCGTAGAAGGCGTGGGCGGCCGGTACGTCGTTCACCGTCTCCAGGACCCGGGCCATGGCGAGGATCGCGTCGAGGGAGGTGGGACCCCGCCGAAGCGCCTCTTCGTAGACGGCCTCGGCACGGCGCGGTTCGAAGCGCAGCTCGAGTTTCCGGCCCAGCGCGAGGAGGCGGGCGAGGACCTCGTCCCCCTCCGCGCGGGGCGCGGAGGAGAAGAGCAGGATCGCGAGGAGGGGGAGGAGGATCCCGCGCGACTTCGTCATCGCTCCTCCGACCGGTGCCGGTAGACGGCCGCGAGGGTGAGGGCGTTCATCGCCGCCACGTAGGGGCGCCCCTGGCCCTTCCCCCAGCGGAACGTGTCGGGATCCCAGCTCCCGGCGAGGTGGCCTTCCTTCGCCTGGCCCAGGGCGAGGGCCTGCTCCACGAGGGGGCGCCAGGTGTCGAAGTCGGGGCCGGGAGTCTGTTCCAGGGCGTAGGTCACGTAGTACCAAGCGTACTCGTCGGGCCAGCGCTTCAGCAATTCGCCCGGCGCGGACGCCCGGCGCCGCGGGTCGGCGACGGCGTCGTGGAACGGCTTCAGCGCCCCGAGGAGAGCCGCCGAGAGCGACTGCGCCACGTCATCGGGGGTGTCTGTGGCGAAGAGCCGCCGGGCGAGGAGGGCGGCCGCCGTCAGCGGGGGGCCTCCTCCCTGGTACTCGGTGTAGGCCGCATGTCCGTCGGTCCGCCGCGCCCGGCCGAGGAAGTCGAGAGCGCGGAGGAGGACTCCCTCGTCGATCGGCAGCTCCCGCTTCCGCGCCGCGTGGAGGGCCTGCAGGACCCAGCAGGTGACCGAGGTGTCCGAACCGGGGTCACGGGTCGAGTATCGCCACCCGCCGTCGGAGAGGACGGCCCGCTTCTGGAGGTAGTCGAGGACGCGGACCGCGGCCGGCCGCGAGGCGGGAGATCCGTGCTCGAGGAGAGCGAGGGCGGCGATCGCGGCGTCGTAGTGGCCGCCGCGGACCTGGCCGTCCTTCAGCACCTGGCCGGCGAGGGACTTCGCGACCTTCTCCGCGGGTTCGGCGAACTCCTCGCGCAGGTCGAGCGCCCTGAAGGCCGTGAACGCGAGGAGGGCAAGCCCGGAGAGGCCGGCATCGTGGCCAGTCGAGACCACCCGGTCCGCCGCGCATTCCTTCTCCCCGCACACCTTCATCCAGGTTTCGCCGTGGAGGCCGCCATCGGAGCCGAGGTGGGCCGCGAGGAAGAGGAGCGCGCTCCGCACTGGAGAGAACGTCCCGGTGCCGCCGGCCTCCTCCACTCGGCGCAGGTCCTCGATCCGGTCGGTGAGGCTCGCGTCGCCGGAGCGGCGCGCGTACTGCTCCAGGGTCGTCCGGGCGCCGCGGACGTCCCCCGCGGCGAGGAGACGCTCGGCCTCGGCCAGTGTCTGCTCGCGGTCGAGCACCTTCTTCTGGTCCGCCTGCGCCGTTTCGAGGAACTCGCGCGCCTGCCGGCTCAGGATCTCCCCGGCACCGAGGTCGAAAGCCCTCCGCGCCGCGGCGGCGGCCGCGGGCAGGTCTCCGTCCTCCCGCGCTTTCGCCGCCGCGGCGAGCAGCTCCTCCGCCTCCTTCCGGCGGGCAAGGCGCTCGGTGAGGTCGCGTTCGGCGAGGAGGAGGTCGTCGGGCTCCGCGCCGGTCTTCCGGGCCAGGTCGAGCAGGCGAAGCGCCTCGTCGAGATCCCACCCGGCGGCGGCCTGGCGTGCGCCGGAAGCGAGTTCGCGCGCCACGGCGGCCCGCAGGTCGCCGTCGCCGTCGACCGCGCCCGCGAGCGCCCGGGCGGCGGCGGTGGCGTCGCCCTCGGCGAGGGCCCGGCGCGCCCGGCGGACCGCGTCGCTCTCGACGACCGGTGGCGCGGGTTCCGCGCGCTCCGAAGGCGAAGGGGGGGCCGAAAGGGACGTGGCGACCGCGACCGCCACCGCGGCAGCGGCCGCCGTCCCGAAGACGAGGGTGAGCACGATTGCCACGCGATGGGAGACGAGTCCGGCCATCGGACCTCCGGGGCGCGATCCCCGCGACCTCCTTCCGATCATACCCGACTCTGCGGCCAGCAGCCCGTCGACGTGAGCCCACATGCGCGCGGATGCCTCTCGGCGACGGGCTGCTGGCAGTCAACGGCTTGAAGCAGCCATGATCTCAGATCGGGGGGTCTTCCAGAAGTCGCGGGTCGCCGCCTGGTTTCGGAGCCTTTCTGCCTTCTCCGCGGCTTCCCGCGAAAGCCGCGCCCTGGCCCCCCTGCACCTGCACCAGCTTCCTCATCTTGTCCTTGATGTGCGCCGGGA